>NZ_AMGD01000005.1:0-170237 GCF_000297555.1 Paenisporosarcina sp. TG-14 | reverse complement strand
CCGATGGTAGTTGGGGGTCTCCCCCTGCGAGAGTAGGACGTCGCTAGGCTTTTTTATTTGTATTCCGTTCCGAAGTAGCTCAGTGGTAGAGCACCGCACTGTTAATGCGATGGTCGTAGGTTCGAGTCCTACCTTCGGAGCCACTTTCTTGCTTCCATAGCTCAGCAGGTAGAGTGCTTCCATGGTAAGGAAGAGGTCACCGGTTCGAATCCGGTTGGAAGCTTTTCTTCCAATAATACATACTCGTTAAATATACACATTTGGCCCCTTGGTCAAGCGGTTAAGACACCGCCCTTTCACGGCGGTAACACGGGTTCGATTCCCGTAGGGGTCACCATCTCTTTTTATCGGAGGATTAGCTCAGCTGGGAGAGCATCTGCCTTACAAGCAGAGGGTCGGCGGTTCGAGCCCGTCATCCTCCACCATAATTTTACCCTTGGAGGGGTAGTGAAGTGGCTAAACACGACGGACTGTAAATCCGTTCCTTCGGGTTCGGCGGTTCGAATCCGCCCCCCTCCACCATTTTTTATTTTCTTGTTGGGGTATAGCCAAGCGGTAAGGCAACGGATTTTGATTCCGTCACGCCCTGGTTCGAATCCAGGTTCCCCAACCATATATTTTCATTAAGTTAACGAGCCATTAGCTCAGTTGGTAGAGCATCTGACTTTTAATCAGAGGGTCGTAGGTTCGAATCCTACATGGCTCATTTATTAACACACATCTTTTTTTAGGGCCTTAGCTCAGCTGGGAGAGCGTCTGCATTGCACGCAGGAGGTCAGCGGTTCGATCCCGTTAGGCTCTTTAATATTATATAAAAGACGAATGGAATGTAATATATTCCATTCGTCTTTTTTGTGTATCTAAAATGTGTATAAGTTGTGGATAAGTTAATTTCAAAAACCAATTGTAAAGTGTTATCCACATTGTTATGAACAAGAAAAAATAAACTTTTCATATGATTACTAGTTAAAAGGCTAATTTCCATGACTATTTATAATATTTCGCAAAAATCGGGTGTATATTTTCAAGTAATTGATGTGTAAAAGATTGAGATTTCAACTTATATAACCCCGTCCTTCCTCGTGAAACTTGATTATATGTACTCTTTAATTTAATAAATACTCTACAAATAATCATTAAGTTAGATTATAGAGATATAATTTATTAGAATCATTAAAATTAAGAAATAATAGTGGATATATAACAAATTTTTTGAAGTTATTAACAGGGATATCCCCAACACCTGAATAACTTGAATTATGGAGACATAATTGTTATTAGCTATGGAACATGGAATAAATTAATTGGTGTTTGCGGCAAGAATAACCATCTTAACTTATTTGAAAATATTAGTTATTTAGTATGAATATTCATGTGTGTTAGCCTTGCAACTAATGCAGAAAAAATGATTCACTAAACTAGAGATGAAGTTGTAAACATATGTTGAGTTCTTTCACCTTTACACCGATTTTTAGCATTGAAATAATTGTTGGGTGGACTGTATGTGGCATTGAACAGTTAATAATTTTCACCCCATAATCTGTTTATATTGGAAAAACTTTTGTATTATAGTGTAAAAGCTATATGAGGAGTTGCATAATATGACTGTGATATTAATCCATGACAATGTAATGCTACGACCAATGAAGGAATCCGATATCAAACGTTTGTGGAACTTGACGACGCCGGAGTCGTTTACGCATATGCTCAATCTAATTCAAACGTTTGAAGAGTTTGAAAAATGGATGAGAACAAGTTATGAACAAATGCGACATTCTGAAACGAGCACAGTGTTTGTCGTTGCTCATTTAGAAACCGATGAATTATATGGATCCACACGTATTTACAATATCGATTACGCGAATAAAGCGTGTGAAATTGGAGCAACTTACTATGGGAAGACGTTTCAACGAACACATATTAATACAACAGCTAAGTGGTTGCTACTTACGTATGCATTTGAAACACTTGGGATGATTCGTGTAGAATTTAAAACGGATGAAGAAAATTTGATATCTCAAAAAGCGATTGAACGTCTCGGTGCTATAAAAGAGGGCGTCATACGAAACGAACGGATTCGGTCCACAGGTAAAGCGAGGAATGCAGTGCTTTATTCCATCATTAGTTCGGAATGGCCAAGTATTAAAAAGAAACTAGAAGATGGAATGAATATTTATTCACAATGATGTCCAGTTGAGCCAACACCCCTTCAGGGTTTACAATAGTTTTAAAGAAACGAGGGAGTATAAAATAATGAATAATTTAAATATATCTCTAATAGGTGTACCAATGGATTTAGGACAAAATCGTCGCGGGGTAGATATGGGTCCAAGTGCGATTCGTTACGCGGGTGTTGTTGAGCGCTTGGAAGAGATTGGCCACAATGTAACAGACGAAGGTAATATATTAATTGCAGCTGCTGAGAAAACAGCATCGACAGAAACTAATCTTCGTAATTTAAAAGAAGTAACAGATGCGAGTACAGCTCTAGCAGAAAAAATTCATAATGTGATGGAAGATGGTCAGTTCCCACTTATTCTAGGTGGCGATCATAGTATTGCTATTGGAACGTTAGCTGGTTTAGGCGACCGTTATGAAAACTTAGGTGTTATTTGGTACGATGCACATGCGGATTTAAATACAGGAGAAACTTCTCCTTCAGGTAATATTCACGGAATGCCACTTGCAGTTAGTATTGGCTTAGGTCATGAGCAATTAGTAAATATCCGAGGTTTTGCTCCAAAAATTAAACCTGAAAATGTAGTGATTATTGGTGCACGTTCTGTAGATCCAGGCGAACGTGAATTAATTAAAGAAAAAGGCATTAAAGTGTTTACGATGCATGACATTGATAAGCTTGGGATGACAGAAGTTATGGACCAAGCGATGTCATATTTAAAAGAAAGTGAAGTTGATGGAGTCCATTTATCACTTGATTTAGATGGAATCGATCCTCTTTACACGCCAGGTGTAGGAACTCCTGTACCAGGTGGGATTAGCTACCGTGAAAGTCATTTAGCTATGGAAATGTTGTATTCTTCTAAGATGATTACATCAGCTGAATTTGTAGAAGTAAACCCGATTTTAGATGAGAAAAACAAAACAGCTGATGTGGCTGTAGCGCTTATGGGCTCATTATTCGGTGAAAAATTAGTATAAACAGTAAGATATCAACTGTTCGATCTAGCATTTTTTGCTATAGGTCGAACAGTTTTTTTATTAGCTAATAAAGTATCAGTTATTTCGAGTCGCCCCTACTAGCACTGGCGTCGTCTATCTATAGTTGTACTTGGTAATTTTCTTATTGTTGTAACTTACTGTTATGACAAAACGTCTAACTTAAGATGTGAATTTTTGTAAGTTTTTTGAAATAGTTTCTGATATAATGAAATTAATTAAAAAAATGATGAAACCTGTCTAACCTTTAATCCGTATAACTAAGACAGCCGCATCAGCGGAGGAGAATTTACGATGGATGCGTTAGTCAACAAGCGAGTAAAAGAAGTATTAAAAGGCGATCAAAACGCATTCACGGAGATTGTCGAGCTGTATCAAGATAAATTGTATCGAGTATGTTATCGCATGCTTGGAAATAAACACGAAGCGGAAGATATTGCGCAAGAAGCATTTGTCCGTGCGTTTATTAACATACATACATTTGATACTAATCGGAAATTTTCAACATGGTTGTATCGAATTGGAACCAACTTGTGTATAGATCGGATAAGAAAAAAGAAACCGGATTATTACTTAGATGCAGAGGTTGCGGGCACAGAAAGTTTAAATATGTATTCGCAAGTTGCTTCAAAAGAAGAGTTACCTGAAGATGTAGTGTTGAAAATGGAAATGCAAGAAAGAGTTCAATATGAAATTACTCGACTGCCGGATAAGTACCGAGCAGTAATTGTGCTTAAATATATGGAAGATTTACCGCTACAAGAAATTAGTGAGATTTTAGAAATGCCCCTTGGAACTGTGAAAACCCGTATCCACAGAGGACGCGAGGCACTGAGAAAGCAATTGAGTAAAATGTAGGAGGGATTCACGATGAATAAATGCCCAAATATCGTTCGCTATATACATGAATATTTAGATGGGGACATTAGTCGTGAACATGAGCTGGAGCTTAAGGCACATTTGGCGAACTGTGAAAAGTGTCAACAACATATGAATGAGTTAAATAAAGTCACTGCGTTCATTCAGAGCGCATCTCATATTACAGCACCAAGCGGTTTTGTAGAAGGCGTGAACGCGCGTATGCCAAAAGAGACATCACGTGTTGGAATGAAACGGTGGTTCCATAGCCATCCATTGTTAACGGCGGCAGCCCTGTTTATGATTTTAATGAGTGCATCTTTATTTTCCACCTTTAATGATGACCAACAATTCTCATTTACAAAACAGCCGAATATCGTGGTTGAAGGTGAAAGAGTAATTGTTCCAGCTGGTACAACGATTAAAGGGGATATTGTTGTTAAAAATGGAGACCTTCAAATTGATGGAGAAATCGATGGTAATGTCACGATTATTAACGGAACGCTTATGGCGTCAACAGCAAATATCACAGGTGAAATTGAAGAGATTAATCAAGTGTTTGATTGGCTTTGGTATAAAATGAAAGCAGGAGCCAAAGAAGTCGCATCATTTTTTGATAGTAATGAAGAAAAATAAGCCTACCCTAATTTGGGTGGGCTTTTGATTTGTGTTTAAATGTTTGTGTTGATTACTCATTTCCCTGATTGGTAAAGCAGCATGCTGAACATTTATGGTATAGTAGAGTTATATGATAATGTGAAGAAAAGTGGGGGATGCCACATGCCGTTTATTGACCAATTCACAAACTTGACGCCGGTAAACGTGCTCGTAAATATACTTGATGTGATACTCGTGTGGTTTGTCATTTATAAGATTCTCACTTTGATAAAGGGAACGAAAGCAGTCCAATTATTAAAAGGAATCTTTGTAATAATTATTGTTCGAATGTTAACTGATGTATTTGGTTTAGATACACTAGGATCGATGATGGAACAAGTTATTAACTGGGGTTTCTTGGCTATTATTATTATTTTCCAGCCCGAGTTACGACGTGCCCTCGAACAATTAGGACGAGGCAAGTTATTTGCACGCACGAGTATGCAGCAAGCCGAAGAGCAAGATCGTTTAATCGAAGCGATATCAAAATCTGTAAGTTATATGGCAAAACGCCGAATTGGTGCGTTGATTTCTATTGAACGCGAAACAGGTTTAAGTGATTATATTGAAACAGGAATTCAAATGAATTCTGAAATTACTTCGGAATTATTAATCAATATTTTCATACCTAATACACCACTCCATGACGGAGCAGTCATTATGCAAAAAAATAAAATTGCCGCGGCTGCATGTTATTTGCCATTATCTGAAAGTCCATTTATTTCCAAAGAACTTGGAACACGTCATCGTGCAGCACTTGGTATTAGCGAAGTGACAGATGCGATTACGATAATAGTATCTGAAGAAACAGGTGCGGTTAGTTTAACATCTAACGGTGACCTTCACCGAAATCTGTCTATAGAAGAATTTGAAACGCGCTTACGTAAAGTATGGTTTGGTCCTGAACCTGAACTTGTAAGCACTTCGAAATGGACGTGGAGGGGGAAAAAGAATGGATAAAATGATGGATAGCCCTTGGTTTTTAAGAATCACTGCGCTGCTACTCGCCATGCTTTTGTTCTTAACGATTAAAGCCGATGATGAAAACTTAAATGCAGCAACTACAGGGAGTATGACGGATGTTATTCGTGATGTACCTGTTGAAGTGTATTATGATGATGGTAATTTGGTTCTGACAGGTGTTCCAGAAACGGTTGACATGACTATTGTAGGACCAACATCGATTGTGCAAACAGCGAAGCAATTGCAAGATTTTACGGTCTTTGTGGATTTGCGTGATTTGAATATGGGTGAACATAATATCATGCTTCAAGTTGAGAATGTATCAGATAAATTACAAGTCCGTTTAGATCCAGCATATATTGAGGTCAATATTGAAGAACGGATTACCCGAGAACTACGTGTTGACCCCGAATTTAACGAGCGGTTATTAGCTGAAGACTATATTTTGACTGGCATGAAGTCTGATCCAGAAAGGGTTAAGGTAACGGGTGCGAGAAGTATAATCGACAGTATTAGTTTTGTTAAAGCAACTGTTACAGGCGATCAAGATCTGACTAAGACGTTTACTCAAGAATCAAGTGTAAAAGTGTTAGATAAGGATTTATCCAAATTGAATGTTACCATTGAGCCACAACAAGTAAATGTAACAATAGATATTGAGGAATATAGCAAGGAAGTACCAATTACTCTTCGGCAGACCGGTGCTGCTATAGATGGTGTAACGATTAATAATTTAACAGCGTCATTTGCAATGTTACGTGCTTATGGTAATCGAGATGACATAGATGCTCTAGATGAAATAGTCGTGGATGTTGATATCAGTAAACTAGAAGATTCTAAAAAGCTTACGCTAAAAATACCACAACCTAAAGGTGTGACTCGATTTTCTGAACCTGAAATAAAAGTAGATGCTGATGTTACACCAGCTCCTGAAGAAGGATCTGCTTAGGTCAATACACCGGTAGTGGATTTCGACTTAGATCGAAGATGTAAATTTGGAATTATGAGGTTTGAATGAAGCGGATCAAATTGTGTTTCTAAAGCCTGAGAATGGTCAAGTTAACTTAGAAGTTAGAGGTGGAAATTCGATAGTCAACTCATTTGAGTGCATCGAGTTTTCAAGTTTATGTTGATACGAGCGAAGCAGAGGACGGTAAGAACTTACTAGACGTTTCTATAAAAGGTCCTGAAAATGTCTCATGGACAAGATCAATACCTTCTATTACAGTAAATGTTCTGCGAGCTTAAGTTTTGATTTGAAGGAGAGAGTAAATAAATGGGTAAATATTTTGGAACTGACGGTGTAAGAGGCATTGCAAATAGCGAACTTTCACCAGAATTAGCATTTAAATTAGGCCGAATCGGTGGCTATGTATTAACAAAAGGTGCAACAAGTCGTCCGAAAGTATTAATCGGTCGGGACACCCGAATTTCGGGGCATATGTTAGAAGGTGCTCTAGTAGCTGGCCTTTTATCCGTCGGTACAGAAGTAATGCGTTTAGGCGTCATCAGTACACCAGGAGTTTCTTATTTAACACGTGTGATGAGCGCAGAAGCAGGCGTTATGATTTCAGCTTCTCACAATCCAATGGCTGATAACGGAATCAAGTTCTTTGGTTCAGATGGCTTTAAATTATCAGACGAACAGGAAGCGGAAATTGAATCTTTAATTGACGCAGAAATAGATCAACTACCAAGACCAGTGGGTAAAGATATTGGCCCTGTAACAGACTACTTTGAAGGTGGTCAAAAATATATTAGCTACCTAAAACAAACATTGGATGAAGATTTTGTTGGCATTCATGTTGCACTGGATTGTGCACATGGTGCGACATCTACTTTAGCAACTCACGTCTTTGCGGATTTGGATGCGGATCTTTCAACAATGGGGGCATCACCAAACGGTTTGAATATTAATGACAATGTCGGCTCTACTCACCCTGAAGTATTAGCGAAATTTGTGGTGGATAAAGGAGCTAACGTAGGTCTCTCGTTTGATGGCGACGGGGATCGTTTGATTGCGGTAGACGAGAAAGGTCATATTGTTGATGGCGATCAAATCATGTACATTTGCGCGAAATATTTACACAGCGAAGGTCGTTTGAAACAAGATACAGTTGTGTCTACAGTGATGAGTAATATGGGCTTCTATAAAGCACTAGAATCGCAAGGTATGAAGAGTGTCAAAACAGCAGTTGGCGATCGCTATGTGGTCGAGGAAATGAAGAAAAATGGCTACAATCTAGGTGGAGAACAATCTGGACACATTGTGTTCTTGGATTACAATACAACTGGTGATGGTCTGTTAACAGGACTGCAACTTGTCAACATCATGAAAGTTACAGGTAAAAAGTTATCTGAACTTGCTGCAGAAATGCAAATATTCCCTCAGAAGCTTGTTAATGTGCGTGTAACGGACAAACACGGTGTGACGGATAATGCAAAAGTAGCAGCTATTATTAATGAAGTAGAAGTAGAAATGGCTCAAAATGGTCGGGTACTTGTACGTCCTTCTGGTACAGAACCTTTAGTGCGTGTAATGGTTGAAGCATCAACTAAAGAAGATTGCGTACGTTATGTAGATCGTATTGTAGTCGTGGTTCGCGAAGAAATGGGATTAACTGAATAATAAATAAGAAAACCAGCTTCTTTTTGAAGCTGGTTTCTTTTTGATTTTTGAAGATAGCAGAATGATATAACTTTATGATTGTGAAGTCAGTAAATAGAAAGCACAACAATACAATAAAATATATAATGTCTTGCTTTCTATTTGAAACTTATTTTCGTATAATACCAATACAATGGTTGAAAGTAGGTGGCATATGCGTTTAGATGATACAGATAAACGTATTTTAGAATTACTAATTGCCAATGGGCGTATATCATATGTCGATATAGGAAAAGAACTTAATTTATCAAGAGTGGCAGTTCGAGAAAGAGTGAATCAATTGCAAGAAGCAGGAGTAATTGAGCATTTTACTGTGGTAATTAATTCTGAAAAAGTTGGAAAAAGTGTATCTGGTTTTTTTGAAGTGGATTGTGAACCTTCTTCACTTGTGGAAGTAGCTGAAAAACTTGCGGATAATCCAAGTGTAGCTAGTTGTTATCAAATGACAGGACCATCTACTCTTCATATGCATGTATTGGTAGATGATTTCTTGAATTTAGAGAAATTTATTAATGAAGAATTGTATGCTTTAGATGGAATTACACGTGTTGAGAGTCACATATTATTAAGACGCTTTAAGAGTAGAAGTGGATTGAAACTATAATTACACGAAGACCCCTACATTTCAAAGGGAATGTAGGGGTCTTCGTGTATATAAGTTTCTAATTACGAAATGATTGCAAGCGTTTTCAATTTTAAAACTTGAAATGCTGACCAATTTGTATGGTATGTTGTTTTTTTTATTACGAAGTGTATATAAAATATAATAAATTAAGTCTAAAAGGACTAAAAAACTAAATTAATTAACTTATTTGAATATTCATGTAGATTTTTAATTCTGCATGAACTATAATAAAAAATAACAAATATTAACCTTTTGTTAATCAAATATGATAAAAAGATTAACAAATGTAAGGAGGTGGGGAGTAAATGATAGCTTTGATTGTTCGTAGGGGAGTACAACTTGTATTTTTATTACTAGGTATTTCATTTCTTGTATTTTCATCCATGTATATCGCACCTGGAGATCCAGCTACTATGGTAGGAGGAGCAACTGCGACAGAGTCGGATTTAGAAGCGATTCGCGATAATCTTGGTTTGAATGATCCATTTCTCGTTCAGTATGGCAGATATGTAAAAAACGCAGCTCAAGGAGATTTTGGCTATTCCTATCAAACAAAACAAGCTGTTTCCGAAGCTATAGCTATTCGTTTCCCGAATACATTAAAACTTGCCATTGCCAGTATGATAGTCGCCATAGTTATTGGTATTTTTGCAGGGTTAATATCTGCATTAAAACATAACTCCTGGTTAGATGTAACGTCGACAACTTTTGCTCTTGCAGGGATTTCCATACCAAACTTTTGGTTAGGAGCAATTTTAATTTTAGTGTTTGCAGTGAATTTAGGCTGGCTTCCAGTCGGTGGATTATCCGCACCATTCTATACGGTTGATGGAATAAAACAATTGATACTACCGGCAATCACACTTGGTACCGGTTCAGCAGCAATGATTGCTCGTATGGCTAGGTCTTCTATGCTTGAAGTGATTAAAGCTGATTACGTTAGAACGGCAAGGGCAAAAGGTGTGAAAGAACGAAATGTCATTTGGGTACACACATTGAAAAATGCCATGATTCCTGTTATTACCGTTATTGGGCTAAACTTTGGTTTCCTCCTTGGTGGAACAATTATTACTGAAAAGGTTTTCGCAATAAATGGGGTAGGGAGATTAATGATTGACGCCATTGCTATGAGAGACTTCCCTATGGTTCAAGGATCGGTGTTGTTAGTTGCCACCCTATTTGTAGTCGTGAATTTAATAGTAGATATCATTTATACCTTTATTGATCCACGTATCAGCTACGACTGATGAAAGGAGACACGATATGACAAACACGGTACTGACAACAGATGCACGAGCACCGGTTGTTAAAAAGAAAGAAAAAGTGTATGTCACTACACTAAAACGATTGCTGAAAAATAAACTAGCAGTTGCTGGATTAATAATTATCCTTTTACAAATCGGAATGGCTATATTTGCACCGATTATTTCTACACACGATCCTATTAAACAAGAATTAATTAGCAGCGAACTTCCCCTGTTTTCTGAAGGTCACTGGCTAGGTACTGATAATTATGGACGAGATGTCTGGTCACGTATTGTCCATGGAGCACGAATTTCATTATTAGTGGGTATTACAGCGGTTTCTCTTGGTTTGATTGGAGGAGTTACGTTAGGACTGCTTGGCGGTTACTACAAAAAATTAGATGGAATCATCATGCGAGTTGTCGATTTGCTATTCTCTTTCCCTGGTATTTTGTTAGCCATGTTAATTATTGCGGTATTAGGAACGAGCTTAGTCAATGTGGCAATCGCAATTAGTATTTGGTCCATTCCGACATGCGCTCGAATAGTGCGGGGTTCCGTACTATCCATTAAACAAAAGGAATATATCATGGCGATGAAGTCTCTAGGAGCTTCAGATTTACGGATAATGATTCGTCATATTTTACCGAACGCGTTTGCACCGATTATTGTTTTTGCAACAATGCGAATGGGCACAGCCATATTGTCGACAGCATCTCTAAGTTATTTAGGGTTAGGTGCTCAACCTCCAACACCTGAATGGGGTGCCATGATAGCACAAGGTCAAGACTATATGTGGACATCGCCACATTTAACGATTGTACCTGGTATCGCCATCATGTTAACGGTTTTTGCTTTTAATGTAGTAGGAGACGGATTACGAGATGCACTAGATCCAAACATGGATATTCAATGAAAAGCGCCACTCTAACTCTACAAAGGCGCTGGAAGGAAGAAAGAAGAATACTTCGCCTTTCTGACCCCATAAAGGGGCATGCGAGCTGGCGCTTGTATCTAGAGACACAATGAAGAGAAAAAAGCTGCACAAGTTCTTGGAGTAAACGGGAGACAATATTAAAAATGGAGCAGGGGGAAGAATAATGAAGAAAATTGTATGGTTATCTCTAGTGTTAATGGTATTACTCGTATTATCAGCATGTGGTGGTGGGGAATCAGCATCAGCCCCTAAAGAATCTGACGGATCAGGAAGCGTAGATTCTGCAAATAATGAAACCTTTACGTACGCATCTACATCAGATGTTGCAGGGATGTCGCCAATTTTAACAAATGATTCAGTATCTGCTAATATTACAGAACATGTCTATGAAAAATTATTTGAACGTAATATCGATACGATGGAATTTGAGCCTCAGTTAGCAGAATCGTATGAAATCAAAGATGAAAACACATGGGTAATTAAACTAAAAAAAGGCGTTAAATTCCACGATGGAACGCCTTTTAATGCAGAAGCAGTAAAATACACATTTGATAAATTACGTGATCCAGCAACAGCTGCACCACGTGCATCTCTATTAGAGCCGGTTGATACGATTACAGTAATTGATGAAAACACAGTGGAAATTAAAACAAAATATCCATACGGAGCTTTTTTAGCTTCATTATCACATTCAAATGCAGCAATTGTGAGCCCAACAGCTGATCAAGCACAAGATTTAATGAAAGATCCAGTTGGAACAGGTCCATTCAAATTTGTTAGTTGGACATCTGGTGATCAAGTGGTGTTAGAAGCAAATGAAGAATATTGGGATGGTGCACCTGATCTCAAGAAGGTTGTATTAAAAGTAGTTCCTGAAATTTCAACTGCTATCTCTATGCTGCAAGCAGGAGAAATTCAATTTATTGACAACTTACCAACAGAACAAATCAAACGTCTTGAAGCAATGGAAAATATTAATATCGAGAAAAAAGAAGGAACACCTGTTTATTATTTAACATTTAACCATTCAAGAGAAATGAATCAAGACCCTGAATTCCGTGAAGCGGTGGCAGCAGCTATTGATCGCGACGCATTTGTTACAAAATTAAATGGTTTAGGCATTCGTAGTGATAGTGTCGTTGGACCGCAAGTATTCGGTTACGATGCATCTGCTGACGAAGCGGGAACTGCTTATGATGTAGAAGCAGCAAAAGCATTAGTAGAGAAAAATGGATACGGGGACAAGCCAATTAAATTATTGACAGCTAACCGTGACAACTTCATATTAATGGCTGAAATTGTACAAGCTCAATTAACAGAAGCTGGATTCAAAGTTGAAATTGAGTCAATGGAGTGGGCTACATTCTTAGATACAGCACGTGGTGGAGAGTATGATATCACATTCCTAAGTTGGTCAAACGTAACGGGTGATGGTTCAGAATTGTTATATCCAAACTTTCATAGTGATAATGTTGGATCTTCAAACCGAGCTCAATACAGCAACCCTGAATTTGATGAGTTAGTTGTACAATCTCGTACAACGATTGATCAAGAAGAACGTGAAGCGATTCTGGATAAAGCAAATAAAGTGATGATTGAAGATAATGCAGTAGTTGTTATGTATCACGGAATCGTTACAGCGGCAATGGACAAAGCATACTCTGGCCTTGAATTAGATCCAAACGGTAAATGGACTTTGAAAAACGTTACTGGAGAGTAGGGTGAACCATGCAGGAGACATTATTAGAAGTGAACAATTTAGTAACTGAATTCCGTACAGCAGACGGCAACGTCCAAGCTGTGCGGGATGTCTCCTTTTCCATAGCAAAAGGGGAGACATTATGCATCGTAGGGGAATCAGGTTGTGGGAAGAGTATTACGTCCCTATCTGTGATTGGTTTGCTTCCAAGCAATGGTAGAATTGCGAACGGAGAAGTGAAGTATGAAGGGAAACAGATTCATAACTTACCTTATGAACAGATGAGACAAATGCGCGGCACAAAAATTTCGATGATCTTCCAAGAGCCCATGACGGCTTTAAATCCAGTATTAACCGTGGGCTACCAGTTGCGAGAACCCTTAATTCTTCATCATAAAATTAAGAAAAGTGAAGCAACCAAACAAGGTATAGAATTATTAAAACAAGTTGGAATGCCGTATCCTGAAAAAAGAATGAATCAATATCCACATGAACTAAGCGGAGGGATGAGACAACGTGTCATGATTGCGATGGCACTTGCATGTCATCCTGGGTTGCTCATTGCGGATGAACCAACAACTGCTTTAGATGTAACCATTCAAGCACAAATATTGGATTTAATTAATGAGTTGAAGGAAAAATTAAATATGGGTATCATGATGATAACGCATGATATGGGTGTTGTAGCAGAAGTTGCTGACCGCGTAATGGTTATGTATGCTGGGAAAAAAGTAGAAGAAGGACCTGTAGCAGCTATATTTGATAACCCGAAACATCCTTATACAATCGGTTTATTGAATTCAGTACCAAACATTGATGATCCGGATTTCGAATTAGAACCAATACCAGGTTCTTTACCAAGTTTACAAGAACATATTCAAGGATGTCGTTTCCACCCGCGTTGTAAATTTGCGACTGACAAATGCCGTGAAATTGCACCGCCTGAATTTATTACAAAAGAAGAAGGGCATGTCGTGAGTTGTTGGTTGCACGAAGAAGTAGAGGAGGAGGTTAAGCATGGTCACCTTGTCGCCCAAATCTGAACCCAAGATACTCCTCGAATTAAAAGGTGTGAAAAAATATTTTCCTATTAAAGGTGGCATCTTAAAGCGTGTCCAAGGAAATGTTAAAGCTGTTGAAGATGTGTCATTGCAATTATATGAAGGAGAAAGTTTAGGGGTCGTTGGTGAATCTGGTTGTGGCAAATCTACCTTAGGTCGTGCTATTTTAGGTCTTGAAGAATTGACGGAAGGGAAAATTAGCTTTCGTAATGAAGAAATTCAAGATTTAAAACGCAAAGAGAAATTAAAATTTGTTAAAGAGATGCAAATGATTTTCCAAGACCCTTATGCTTCTTTAAACCCTCGTCAACGTATTGGACATGCACTCGAAGAAGTCTTTACGATGCATACCGATATGTCAGCTAAAGAAAAGCGTGCAAGTGTGATAGATTTGCTTCATGAAGTTGGTCTAAAGGAAGAACATTTTGATCGTTATCCACATGAATTTAGCGGTGGTCAAAGACAACGAATCGGTATTGCTCGTGCAATTGCCTTAAATCCTTCCTTTGTTATTTGTGACGAAGCGGTATCAGCTTTAGATGTATCGGTGCAAGCACAAGTGTTAAAATTGTTAAAAACCTTGCAAGAAAAGTATAAGCTATCCTATTTATTTATTTCGCATGATTTAGGGGTGGTCCGTTACTTCTGTGATCGTGTGCTAGTAATGTATCTTGGCACTACGGTGGAGTTAGGAACGGTAAAGGGATTGTTTGCAGATCCATTACATCCTTACACCCAAGCGCTTTTATCGGCCATTCCGCGACCATCTGTTCACGTAAATACAAAACGAATTCGATTACAAGGAGATTTACCTAATCCGGCAAATCCGCCAAGTGGATGTCCATTCCATACACGTTGTCCACTTGTCCAAGATGTGTGTAAAGTTGATAAACCCACTTGGAAAGAATATGAAGTAGGTCATTTTGCTGCTTGTCATTTTGCAGGCATTAAAATTTAGGGACGAACAAATTTGAGGGGGATTATTATGGATTACTTACACCACCCATTTGCAGCGAAGCGTCATACCGTATTCGCGAAGAAAGGCATGGTCGCAACATCACAACCACTTGCAGCACAAGCAGGTCTTGAAATTTTGCAGAAAGGTGGTAATGCGATAGACGCTGCGATCGCGACAGCGGCAGCATTGACAGTTGTTGAACCAACTTCGAACGGAATTGGCGGCGATGCATTCGCACTTGTATGGACAAAAGATAAGCTACATGGTCTCAACGCCTCTGGTCCTGCACCACAATCGATTTCTGCTGAAGCTATACGACAAAAAGGACATGAAAAAATGCCTGTGTTTGGTGTGATTCCTGTCACTGTACCTGGTGTACCGGCTGCTTGGGCAGAGCTTTCACAGAAATTCGGCAAACTACCGTTAAAAGACGTACTTATTCCAGCTATTCGTTATGCAGAAGAAGGCTACCCATTAACACCAATTCTCGGTAAGTACTGGAAAGCTGCCTATAAGAAATTCAAGGAAACTTTTACAACAGAAGAATTTGCCTCTTGGTTTGAAACATTTGCACCAAACGGACGAGCACCTGAAGTAGGAGAAGTTTGGTCATCTCCTGGTCACGCAAAAACGTTACGTGCAATCGGTGAAACAAATGCAAGAGATTTCTATGAAGGCGAAATTGCTGATAAAATCGATGCCTACTTTAAGAAACACGATGGCTACTTAACAAAAGAAGATTTAGCTACATACAAACCACAATGGGTTGACCCAGTTTCTGCGAATTATCGTGGATACGACGTATGGGAAATCCCACCTAATGGGCAAGGAATGGTCGCACTCATGGCGTTAAACGTCTTTAAACAATTAGACAAACCAGCTTGGCAAAATGCAGACACATTCCATCAACAAATTGAAGCCATGAAATTAGCATTTACAGACGGACAAGCGTTCATTACAGAGCCTCAAGAGATGCCTGTGAGTGTTGAACATTTATTATCAGAAGAATACGCAGAGAAACGATCTGCTGTAATTGGTGAAGAGGCAAGTAATCCAGAACCGTATGAACTTCCTAAAGGCGGCACTGTGTATTTAGCAACAGCTGACGATGAAGGGAATATGGTGTCATTCATTCAAAGTAACTATATGGGCTTCGGCTCAGGTATCGTGGTGCCTGGTACTGGAATTGGATTGCAAAACCGTGGACATGATTTTTCTCTGGATGAATCACACCCGAACGTCTTGAAGCCAGGTAAGAGAACGTATCACACAATTATTCCAGGATTCTTAACGAAGGACGGGCAAGCCGTTGGTCCATTCGGAGTGATGGGTGGTTATATGCAACCTCAAGGACACTTCCAAGTAGTAACGAATACGGTGGACTTTTTATTAAATCCACAAGCTGCGTTAGATATGCCTCGTTGGCAGTGGATTAAAGGGAAGACGGTCCATGTCGAACCCGAGTTTCCAAATTACTTGGTGCTGAACTTGGTTAGAAAAGGACATGACATACATGTAACATCGGACGGTGGTAGTTTTGGACGTGGACAAATCATTTGGCGAAATCCTGAGACGGGTGTGTTACAAGGTGGTACAGAATCACGAACGGACGGAACCATCGCGGCTTGGTAGAGGACAAAATAAAGAACACCTCCGCACGTCCCGGTCGTGTTCTTCACCGTAATATCGGATTAGCTTTCTTTCGAATCGGTATGCTTGGGTTTGGCGGAGGACCTTCCTCAATTCCATTAGTGCATCAAGAAGTTGTGAAAAAATATGAATGGATGACAAATGATGAATTTGGCGACACTCTGGCTCTCGCGAACACCTTACCTGGTCCCATCGCTACAAAAATGGCGGGTTATGTTGGTTATCGAGTAGCAGGGGTATGGGGATGTCTAAATGCACTCATTTCCTCTATCATTCCAACTGTAGTGTTAATGATTGCTTTTTTAGGTTTGCTTCAAACATATAAAGATGTCCCTTGGGTACAAAATATGGCAGCATCAGTTGTTCCGGTTGTTGCTGTCATGCTTGCCTTGTTGACATGGGACTTTATTAAGAAATCAGGTCAAACACTTGGCTGGATGCGCGCGCTCTTGCTCTTGGCTCTATCAGCTATATTAATAGAGACGTTTCATATTCATCCCGCATTTGTTATTTTAGGTTGCTTCCTGGTAGCTTTCTCCTCGCTGTTGAAAAGGAGGAAGTAAGCATGATCTATTGGCAAATATTTTTAGCTTTCTTTATTCCCGGGATATTAGGGTACGGTGGAGGGCCGGCATCTATCCCTCTAGTGGAGCATGAAGTGGTAGGTAAATATGAATGGATGTCTACGCAAGAATTTAGTGAGGTAGTCGCCATAGGAAATTCATTGCCTGGTCCGATTGCAACGAAAATGGCTGGTTATATTGGGTACGCAGAAGCGGGTGTATTGGGGTCTATCGTAGCTATGTTTGCGACGGTCGCTCCATCTTTAATCCTAATGATCGGCATGATGGTCATATTAATGAAGTACAAAGAAGAGCCCGAAGTGAAAAGCTTGACGAAGCTCATTCGACCGGTCATAGCGGTGTTACTTGGATTTATGACGATTCGATTTGCACAACAATCAGTTGAAGGTGTTGGCATTAGCTACACGCTGATGATCATGGGTGTGAGTTTTATTTTATTAGAAAAAGTAAAATTACATCCTGCTTTTGTTATAGCATTAGCATTATTATTTGGAGCTATTACAGGTTTGTGAAGAGTCGCAAAAATGCGGCTCTTTTTTAAATTGTTAATAAATTCCCTTATTTAACAGGAGCGCAGCGAAAAAAAGAACCATTAAATCCCTAATAATGGGTGAAGCCGAATAAAATTGGTTTGAAGCCGATTAAATGGTCCGTGAAGCCGATTAAAATGACTGCGTAGCGGAATAAACAGGAGTCGAAGCCGATTAAAACTACGTTGAAGCGGAATAAACCAATCTGTAAAGGAAATGAACCTTCTTTAACAGGAGCACAGCGGAAAAAGAAACTAATAAAATCCCTAATAATGGGTGAAGCCGAATAAAATTGGTTTGAATGGTCCGTGAAGCCGATTAAAATGAATGCGAAGCGGAATAAACAGAGATCGAAGCCGATTAAAATTACGCTGAAGCGGAATAAACCAATCACCAAGCGCGGGATAAAATAATCTCTGTATATAGCTATTTTTCACAAATCGAAATGATCAGAAATTCTACATCGTGAACTATTATGTTTTACTAGAATACAATGGGGTACAGTACTTAAGTAGTTTGTTGACGTATGTACGTGAATTCAGTATGATAGGAATGCTGACGTAAACTGTAAGTCATTGACAACTGACTGCGTCACCGTGGGAAAGGAGTGAAAATCCACGTTAAAAACAGGAAGATAATGATAGCGCCCGAGCTGAAGAAATCACAAGCAAACTGATCTTCAGCAGACGAGGAGGAGGAGTATCGAACATTCGGCGGATACCTCCCGGCCGCGATGCCCGGTCGTAATTCTTTTTCTTAACCCACAGAAGCGATTTTGTGATTAAAGGAAAAAGAGGGCACACGAACAGCTTCTGTTTATATGGCAGAACGCTTACTTTGATTTTACTTAATGGAGGATTTAAATTATGTGCGGGATTGTAGGATACATTGGAGAATTAGATTCAAAAGAAATTTTATTAAAAGGCTTAGAGAAATTAGAATACCGCGGTTATGATTCAGCAGGTATTGCTGTGCGCAATGAAGATGGCATTACTGTCTTTAAAGAAAAAGGGCGTATCGCAGACTTACGTCAAGCAGTAGAACTTGATGTGTACGCAAAAACAGGAATTGGTCATACACGTTGGGCGACTCACGGTGTACCCAATCAACTAAACGCGCATCCACATCAAAGTGATTCGCAACGTTTTACGCTTGTTCATAATGGCGTTATTGAAAACTACCACTTGGTACAAAAAGAATATTTATCTGACGTTGATATGACATCCGATACGGATACAGAGGTTATTGTGCAATTGATTGAGAAGTTTTCAAAAGAAGGCATGACAACTGGTGAAGCCTTCCGTCATACTTTGTCATTGTTACATGGTTCGTATGCAATAGCGTTACTAGATTCAGAGGAAGCGCAAACCATCTATGTAGCTAAAAATAAGAGTCCGTTATTAGTAGGTCTTGGTGATGGCTTTAATGTAGTGGCTTCTGACGCGATGGCGATGTTACAAGTAACATCTCAATACGTAGAACTTCATGATCAAGAAATGGTAATCGTGAAAAAAGAGTCTGTCGAAATTCAACAATTAGACGGAACAGTAGTGAAACGTGATTCATACACTGCTGAACTTGATATGAGTGATATTGAAAAAGGTACGTATCCTCACTACATGTTAAAAGAAATTGACGAGCAACCAGCTGTTATGCGTAAAATTATTCAAGCATATCAGAATGAACAAGGGGAGCTTGAAATAGAAGATGCTATCTTGGCTGCTTTGAATAATGCAGATCGTCTATATATCATTGCGGCAGGTACTAGTTACCACGCAGGATTAGTCGGAAAAGAATACTTTGAGAAAATTGCAGGGATTCCGGTAGAAGTTCACATCGCAAGTGAATTTGGCTACAACATGCCTTTATTATCAAAAAATCCAATATTTATGTTCATCACACAATCAGGCGAAACGGCAGATAGTCGCCAAGTATTAGTGAAAATTAAAAAATTAGGTCATCCTACGTTGACTGTAACCAATGTTAAAGGCTCTACGCTTTCTCGTGAAGCGGATTATACATTGCTACTACATGCAGGCCCTGAAATTGCAGTAGCATCTACAAAAGCTTACACAGCTCAAATCGCAGTACTTGCCATAACGGCAGCTCTCGTTGCTAAAAAAGCGGGACATCAAGTAGATTTTGATATCGTTCATGAAATTGGGATTGTCGCAAATGCTATGCAATCGCTAGTTGATTCAAAAGAAGAAATGGAGCAAATCGCTCGTGACTTCCTTGCAACAACACGCAACGCATTCTTCATTGGCCGTAACCTAGACTACTGTGTCAGCATGGAAGGCGCGTTGAAATTAAAAGAAATTTCATACATCCAAGCTGAAGGCTTTGCCGGTGGCGAATTGAAACACGGAACCATCGCGTTAATTGAAGAAGGCACACCAGTCTTCGCTTTGGCGACACAAAAAGCAGTAAGTTTAAATATTCGTGGAAACGTAAAAGAAGTGGTAGCACGTGGAGCCAATCCATGTATCATTGCAATGGAAGGCATGGAAGAAGAGGGCGATACAGTCATCTTACCAAAAGTGCATCCTTTGCTATCTCCACTTGTTTCGGTTATTCCAATGCAGTTAATTAGTTACTACGCATCACTTCACCGTGATTGTGACGTAGATAAACCACGTAATTTGGCTAAATCGGTTACGGTTGAATAAAAAAGAAAACTCGATCCTTTTGTAGATTTGAAATAAAGTTTGACCGTTTTGAAAAAAGTTGCACAGTTTAACCCCGTTGGATATGATTATCCAACGGGGTTTTTTTATGTCTAAAAGAATGAGAATATCTAAAGTCGATATTTGGATTAAAGATAAAGTTGTTTGATTTACAATAAAGTCCTTTAATACCGCCTATGTTGAAAGGAATCCATAAGGTTAAATATAGAAGATGTGGAAGATGGCGATTAATTCATATTGATGTCATCATGAAAAATTACATTCAAAAATAATTTTTATTTTAGGAGAGTGTGACATGGATGTTTTTGCAGAATATTTAGCACAAATTGATAACTCACAACATCGGGACCGAATGGAAGAAGTGTTGACTTGGGTAACTAGGAAATTCACAAATTTAAAGCCAAAAATTGCGTGGAATCAGCCTATGTTTACCGATCACGGTAAATTTATTATTGGTTTTAGCGTAGCTAAACATCATTTGGCTATTGCCCCTGAAAGTGTAGGGATTAGTCATTTTTCTGATGAAATTGTGCAGGCTGGCTATGATCACACCAAGCAGTTGGTACGTATCAAGTGGGATAGTCCGGTTGATTTCTCATTACTTGAGAAAATGATCGAGTTTAATATTTCGGACAAGGCAGATTGTTCAACTTTTTGGCGAAAATAAAATATCGGATTATTAAGGGTTCAATTAATTTTAATCAAACTTTTTTTAGTGCCTTTAAATGTGAAACGGATAGCTTATTAACATCTAAAACGAAGAAATGTCCATTAAGAATAAAACCTTCTATACGGAGCACATTAGACTCTAGGAGGTGAATATACATGAGTAAAAACAACAAAAAAACAATTAATGTAAGAACGCATAACAGCTTCGGAGTCTACAAAAGTCCCAACCATAATCCTGACGAAGAAATTGCTACAGACTTTGAAGATAAACCTAGAAAAGTTGCTACCGACAAAAACAAGGATCAACAATCCAACAAAAATAAATAATTGATGAAAATAACCTCTGTGGATAGGTATTCCTCAAGAGGTTATTTTTTTCGTTAATTAATAACCGAAGGAAATTTCAAAAAGTACCTATTTAGATATTCTTATCTAAATAGGTACTTGTATGATTTCCACTATAAAATATTTCTACCCTAAAATTCCTGGTTCACAATTTTTATGGAAATTAAAAATAGTGAATAGTTGTCTCGGTATCTATTAATTTAATCTCATACGATATATGGAACACCACTATTATTATGGAAAGGAGGTGTTTATATGAGACTAGAACCTAGTAAAGACTTATGTAGAAATTTTGCACGAATTCTTGGGGGAAGTGACAGTATTGTAAATGGAGTTTGTCTTGTCCAAAGATTTAGAGATATTCCATTCAGAATTCTTGGAAGAAGAACGAATTCACCATTAGTAAATCCGCAATTTTTTACTTTTGAAGATTTAGATAGCCAAGGAAACGCACTAAATCTTGGGGAAACAGTTCTTTTACAAGAAGAAGTTAATCCACTTCTTACAGAACTGAGGAAGAGAGATATACTTGTAACTGCTGTGCACAATCACTGGTTGTTTGAGGAACCGCGGGCAATGTATATGCATTTTGAATCTACCGAACCACCGCTTGATTTTGCAAGGAAAGTTCGGAGCGCATTTAAGGTATTGGAAAAATAACTTGGATAAATTCGTGGTTATGGGAAGATAAGGGATTCGCGAAATATCGTTTCAATCACTGGAACTAGGTTGGGTTCCTTATTAAAAAATACCAGATGTTAAAACGGAGTTTAGGGAGTAGGGTATACCTGAACTCCGTTTTCTATATGAAATAAATATAGACAAGCTAAATAAAAGCACTGTCACATTACTATTTTTTGAAAGTGCGTCCCAGGGTCAGTTACAAATTAGTGAAAATTGGTGTCTGACCCTGGGACGGTGGAGGAGCTCTTTTCTAGTATTTTGTGAATTGTTAGCAGAGCAAATCCCGTCTACTCTACTCAAGCGCAACAAAAAAATTGTATCGAATTGGAGTTCAAAAAAACCTTTTTATTCTGGTCTACTTAATAGAGTTTGTGTCAAAATAGGAAGTGGGACTAAGATAGCATTATTGGAAGTAACGAAGGGAGCCGTTTATGAAGATTCAAACCTCGCGTTTCGGTGAATTAGAAATAGCAGATAGCAGTGTAATTACTTTTAATAAAGGGATTCCAGGATTTGAAGAGTCGAAAAAGTATGTATTAATCCCAGCAGATGAAAAAGGGGAAACCCCATTCTTCTTCTTGCAGTCGATAGAAAAAGAAGAAGTGAATTTCTTTTTAGTCGATCCCTTCTCGTATTTTAAGGAATACGATATTAAACTAGCAGAACAAATGGTGGATAGGCTTCAATTAGAAGATTCAACTGACGCAATCGTGTTAACCACAGTTACGGTCAAGGACGAAATAAAGAATGCGACCACTAACTTAAAAGCACCAATTATCATCAATAACAATAGCCAGCTCGGAATGCAAATTGTGTTAGATAATAAAGACTATCTAATCAAACAGCCATTATTCCAACACAGTGAAATAGCTGTAGCAAGGCAGGTGTAGCATATGTTAGTACTTGGAAGAAAAAAAGGCGAATCCATCATTATTGATGACGACATCGAAATTATCGTTACAGCTATCGAAGGAGACACAATAAAACTAGGCTTTACAGCACCAAAACATATCACCATTCATCGAAAAGAAATATATTTGGAGATTCAGGAAGAAAATCGACTAGCGACTTCAAATGTTATTAATCTGAGTGATTTTTTGAGCTTGAGAAAATAAGTGAGAGTATAAAACCTGCAGCTTTTTTGCAGGTTTTTAATTTTTTTTTTAAAACTTTCAAAAAAGACTAAACATTTAACAAATACCTCCGATATAAATAGTGTAAGGAAGTTCAAACGGATTTGGACTCTTACAAAAAACAAAAAAACATTACACGGAGGTAACACACAATGATTATCAATCACAACATCGCAGCACTTAACACACACCGCCAAATGGGCAGTGCAAACAATGCACAAATGAAAAGCATGGAGAGATTATCTTCAGGTATGCGTATTAACAGCGCTGCAGATGATGCAGCAGGCTTATCAATCTCTGAAAAAATGCGCGGGCAAATTCGTGGGTTAGAACAAGCTACTCGTAACTCACAAGATGGTATTTCATTAATTCAAACGGCTGAAGGTGCATTAAATGAAACACATGATATCCTTCAACGTATGCGTGAATTAGCTACTCAAGGGGCATCAGATACGAATACAACTTCTGATCGTGGAGAAATCCAAAAAGAAATGGATTCTTTAACTTCTGAAATTAACCGTATTGGTAATACAACTGAGTTCAATACACAAAAATTATTGAATGGTTCTAAAGATTCGACAACAATAGCTGCAGGTGCAGTTCCTGGAGTTCCTGGAGTTGCTGGTGAATATACATTAGCAGCAGTTCCTACAGGAAATGTAACAATTGACGGAGTAAGTTTCACACAAGGTGACGGATCAGGTGGAACATTTGCTACAAGTAATGATCTAGTTACTCTAGTCAATTTGGATTCAACTTTATCTACTAAGTATACTGCAAGCAGCTCTGATGGTACTGAATTCGTTCTGACACAAAAAGTGGGTCAAGAATCTTCAACTGCTCCAACATCAACTTCTACATTCACTGAGTCTACACCAGGTTCTGCTGCTGTAGTAGGTTCTGAAGCTGTAGAGGCTGGTGCTGGTCTTCAATTCCAAATTGGTGCTAACGAGAACCAAAGCTTAACACTCGAAGTATCTGATATGAGAGCAAGTGCATTAGGTCTTAGTGGAACAGTAGGAGGTACAGGATTTACTGCAAGTAATACAGTGACAAATGGAACTAATAGCACTAAATCTGAAGCAGCTTTAGATGTATCAAATGCTACTAATGCTTCCGCAGCAATTACAACAATTCAACTAGCTATTGATAACGTTTCATCTGAACGATCTAAATTAGGAGCTAATCAAAATCGTCTTGAACACACAATCAACAATTTGAGTACTGCTTCAGAAAACTTAACTTCTGCGGAATCTCGTATTAGAGATGTGGACATGGCGAAGGAAATGATGGAACAAACTAAGAATTCTATTCTTAGTCAAGCAGCAACAGCAATGATGGCTCAAGCAAATCAATTACCACAAGGTGTTTTACAACTTTTACGTTAATTTTATTTTTCAAGTGAGATCCTAGTTCTACTAGGGTCTCTTTTCTTTTGCGAAGAAGTTCCCCTTTTAAAGGACATTTGATATTATCTATTTTTATGTGAGACTAGTGTTACTTTTTATTCACTTCCCACCAATTCCCCTATTCTATTTCCCACAAATATCTTGTACTATAGAATCACAAGCATTATAAAAAAGGATGTGAAAATCTATTGATGTCTAGTCCTGTTTCTTCTAACTGGTTTTATTACATGACCATGGCTTCTATGGCACAGGCGATGCCACCTGTAAATCAAACCGATAATGTAAACAAACCAATAGGGAACGCGGGTAACGATAATTCTTTATTTTTTATGCTATTAAATGCAGCGATGCAAGGTAGTGAACCGAACAATGCAACAGCTTTACCAGTGGTTCAAAATCAAATGCTTCCACCATTAAATAATTCGTACAGGCCAATACCGGTAGCTTTACCTACAGCTATACCGAAAGTTAATTTAGTAGATGTTCCAACCAGTCCAAATGATAAGAGTGACTTGCAATTTAGACCGGTGCAATTCATCAAATTGGATAATACATTGGATGGAAAACTTAGCGGAACTGCAGCGCATTTTATTAACGCAGGAAAAAAATACAATATTGATCCTAACCTGCTTTCTGCTATTGCTATACATGAAACCGGAAATGGCTCATCAAAGGCTGTTAAGGAAAAATTAAATGTAGCGGGTATGATGGGTAGAAACGGCTTAAGAAGTTATGGATCATTAGAAGATAGCATTTTCGATATGGCTCGTAATTTAAGACAAAACTATTTAAATCAAGGAAAAGATACAGTTGGTAAAATTGGAGCGAAATATGCCCCAGTTGGAGCTGCAAATGATCCAACAGGATTGAATAATCATTGGACAAACGGTGTTAGCCGCCATCTAAATAATCTTACGTAAAAAAAGACCAATTCCTAGTGAATCGGTCTTTTTTTAATTTATATCAAATTATCATAAAAAACCGCTAAAAAATTCTTCTTTTATGCCGATATAGTAAATATACGTACTAGTTGAAATGATAGAGATGTAAAATGGCTAGAAGATTTTATTGGTTTTCATAATCTATGTGCATAAATATTCCGAAACTTATCCAACTCAACCGATATATCATGAACATATAAGGGGAGTGCGACAGATGGAAGTGAAAAATACACATGCTATTTACTTTCCGAATCATATTGATCGTATAGTAGTAAATCCTATACAAGGCCTTGGTCAATCAGATGTACAAAACAATGAAGTTAATGAAAAAATAACGAAGGAAATGGTTATACATAAAGTAGATGAACTGAATCGGCTTCTACAACCAACCCCTACTTCAATGAAGTTTAAACTGCATGAAGAATTGAATATCTATTATGTCCAAGTAATAGATACGAACACAGATGCAGTTCTAAAAGAGATTCCTAATAAGAAATTTCTAGATATGTACGCATCAATGAGAGAATTAATGGGATTGATTGTCGATGATAAATTATGACTTGAACTAAAGGGTCATTGGGAAGTTAAAGAATTCAAGTGTGATTACTTATTTTTTACTATCTAGATTAAATTGATACAGAGGGTATTGGAGGATTCTTTACATGACTGAGGAACTTAAAATATTTAATCCGAGAAAAAACCCGAATTATCACATTCTAGCGATATTCACTCTGGTTTTAGGTATCGGATTAGACTATTTCATATTTAGAGAACGTACAATGACTTTTGCATATATACCACTAATGATGATGGTGGGTATTCTCTCCCGTAATTTTATGCCGATATTAATTTTAACAGGTTTGGCAACAGTCTCTTTACAATTTAACTCTCCTGCCGAGTGGGGTGTTGAACTCTTTTTCCTGAGATGGATGTCTTATTTTTTAGTAGCATTTATTATTAATACTTCATTAAAAAACTATCAAAAAGAACAAGAAAGTCTACATAATCTAACTTTTGCATTAGCTGGATCAATAGATGCCAGAGATAAATACACTTCTTTTCACTCGCAAAATGTTGCGTATTACTCACGCGAAATAGGAAAAGCGATGAATTTATCCCGTAAGGATTGTCGTAATTTATATGTAGGTGGTCTTTTACATGATATTGGAAAAATAGGTGTACCTGAAGCGGTCTTAAACAAACCATCTCGGTTAACTGATGAAGAATTTGAATTAGTAAAGCAACATCCTCAATGTGGATACGATTTGCTTAAATATACGTCATCTTTCAAGAGAAATACCATTTTGGATATGGTCTTATATCATCACGAAAAATTTGATGGAACAGGTTATCCAAATTGTTTAAAAGGTAAGGACATACCATTAGTGGCAAGGATTATGGCTGTTGCAGATGCTTTTGATGCGATGACTTCAAGAAGGGTCTATCGTAACAAGAAAGAATTAGACTATGCTTTATCAGAAATATCAAAAGGAAAACAGAGTCAATTTGATCCTGAAATTGCAGATGTTTTTTTACAACTGATACATAATAAAAATATAATTGTTCGTGGCTTTATGCAAGAAAACTAATGGGTTGAAATCCTTTTGGCACTAGCTTTACTTAACAACTTTAAGATGTATATGAATAGAAAAATTAGAGTAGAGGAAGTGAAAAAATGCGTATCGGCGGTTTAGCATCAGGAATGGATACCAATCAAATAGTTAAGGACCTTATGAATGCACAAAAAATACCTATGGAAAAATTGATGCAGAAAAAAGTTTGGTCAGAATGGCAACAAGAATCTTTACGTGATTTCAATTTATCACTTTCGAGTTTACGAACTAGTGCCAGCAATCTGCGCCTTCAATCTACTTTTAATTCGTATAGTGCGACTTCATCGGATCCAAGCCGCCTAAGTGTTTCTACGACTGCAAATGCCGTAAGCGGATCATACAGAGTTGAGGTAATGAGTGTTGCCAGCCCTGCAAAATTGAATTCAGAGAATACCATTATAAAATTTGATGGTACAGGAGCAGCAAAATCTACAGACCTGGTTGGGACATCAGGAAAGATAATGGTGAACTCTGGAACCGATAATATTGTCGTAGAGATTACAGCTAGTATGACCTATGCAGAGGTGGCCAAAAAGCTCCAAGATTCCACTGCCGGCTCTGTACCTGAACTTCGTGCAAATTTTGATAACACGACTTCGAGGTTTTTCATCTCGACCAAAGGCATGGGCTCGGATCAGGCATTTTCACTTGCTTTTAAGAATGCGGATGGAACGACTGATAATACCGCTTTAGCCAATCAAATAATAAATAACGCTAGTGGAACAGCAACGGCAACAGCGACGGGTGCTGAGAATGGCGAAGTGAGTTTCGACGGAGTCATCATAGACGGACTGAAGACCAATCAAACAACCGTAAACGGCTTAACCTTGAACCTTTTAAAGGTAGGTCCAGAGACAACAGTAAACGTACAGTCCAACCCAGAAAAGCCGATGACAATGATTAAAGAATTTGTGGAAAAATACAATGAAACAATTGCTGATATTGAAAAACAGCTGATTCAAAAACGCTACCCTACTTTCCAACCGCTATCGGATGAACAGAAGAAAGATATGAGTGAGAAGGAAATCGAACTGTGGGAAGAAAAAGCCAGAAGCGGTTTGCTACGCAATGATCCTACTTTAAAGAATGCGATACAGGATTTAAGACGTGCCTTTATGGACCCGGTGGCAGTAATTGCTGGTGGCAACTTTAATATGATGTCACAGATCGGCATCAATACCGGTTCGTATACTGAAGGTGGAAAGCTTTTCATTGATGAAGCCAAGTTAAGCGCAGCATTAACGAATAAACCAGACGAAGTGATGCAATTATTCACATTCAAAGATGCCGCTGGGAGTGGTATCGGGATCGGTGACCGAGTCTACCAAAAGCTGAACGATGTCATAAAAAACCTGAGCAGCCAAGCCGGAAGTCCTGGTAATTCTGTTGACAACAGTACCATCTCCAAACGAATCAAGCAGATGGACCAAGAAATTAGTAGATGGCAGGACCGTTTAACAATGATTGAAGATCGATACTGGAAACAGTTCTCGGCCATGGAAAAAGCCTTGAGTCAAATGAATTCACAAAGTAGTTGGATGCAGCAATCCATGTTCGGCGGGACGCAATGATCGACTATCAAAACGCCTTAACCGGACTTCTCCAGCTAACGGAAGAAATCCTTAAACAAGCTAAAGTGATTGGATCAAAAATGAAAGATAATGAAACGGAGCAATTGGAAACATTGCAACTGCTTTTTGATAAAAGACAACTTGTCATTAAACAGTTGGATACATATATGCAACAGGCGGGTTTTCAATGGACACAAGAAGATCAATTAGTCATTCATAAACTAAAGCAATATGATCAAATACTGCAGCCACTAATGACTGGTTTGTATCAATCTTTCTTGACACAAATGAATCAAATCAATCAAACGAAGCAAGTATCAAAAAAGTATAGTGATGCGTATCAAAACATGACGACAGATGGTTCGTTTATTGATAAACGCAAGTAAAATTAAGGAGAATATAATATGTCAATTAAGAATCCTTATGAGGTTTACCAAAAAAACTCGGTGATGACAGCATCTCCACAAGAACTCACACTGATGCTGTATAGCGGCTGTTTAAAATTTATTAAACTAGCAAAAAAAGCAATGGTTGAAAAGAATTTTGAAGTGAAAAATACAAATATTATTAAGGCCCAGGCGATTATTCAAGAGCTTCGTGTTACCTTAAATCAAGAAATTGAAATTTCAAAAAATATGGCACAATTGTATGACTATATGTATAATCGTTTAGTTGATGCAAACATGAAAAATGATCTTGAAACCCTACAAGAGGTAGAAGGCTATGTTGTCGAAATGCGTGACACATGGAAGCAAGTCATGGGGCTTGTGAAAAAGTAACATCACACACCTAACTAAGATTACTAGATAAAGAAATAACGTAATCTCGTATTTTGAGTTACTGTTGATCGTCATTTGTTGAATTGAAAAGAGGTATTAACATGGATAAGACATCATGGATTGGCATGATACTAGGCTTTACGGTATTAGTTGGCGGGTTGATTTTAAAAGGCTCTGATCTTATCGCTTTATATAATCCTGCAGCACTCTTAATTATCTTTGGAGGAACGGCTGCCTGCATACTAATCGCATTTCCATTTGATGAAGTGAAGAAAATACCTAGTTTATTTAAGGTTATTTTCAGTAGTTTAAAAATTATTCCAATTAAGGAATTAATACCTATGTTTACGGAGTGGGCAAAGACGGCAAGAAAAGAAGGACTTCTTGCGTTAGAGGATAGTTCAGAAGAGGTAGAAGATCCATTTTTACAACGAGGATTAAAGATGGTGGTCGATGGCCAATCACAGGAATATATTCGTGACATGATGGAAGAAGAAATTACTGCAATGGAAGAGCGACATGAGGTAGGAGCGAAAATTTTCACGCAAGCAGGGACCTATGCACCTACACTCGGCGTACTAGGAGCAGTAATAGGCTTGGTAGCGGCACTTGGTCATTTGGACGATATTGCCTTGTTAGGTAAATCTATTTCAGCTGCATTTATGGCCACTTTATTCGGTATCTTCACGGGCTATGTTTTATGGCATCCATTTGCAAATAAACTAAAGCGTAAATCAGAACAGGAAGTAAAGATGAAATATATTATGTTGGATGGGATACTAGCCGTTCAAGAAGGTCTACCAGCTCGTAAAGTGGAAGAGAAATTGCTAACATATCTACCGGCAAAAGATCGAATTCTTGAACCGGAAGGAAGAGAGGGTGTTCGAGTTGAAGCGAAAGCATAGGAAAAAGCATGAAGATCATGTTGATGAATCATGGTTAATCCCTTATGCCGATATTTTGACGCTTTTACTCGCTCTATTTATTGTTTTGTTTGCAGCAAGTGAAGTTGATTCCGAGAAATTCCAAAAAATTTCGGAGTCTTTCAATAATGAGCTACAAGGTGGGACAGGTGTCTTGGAAAAGCAAGCGGTTATTGAACCTTTCGATGAGCCTTTTAAAGATACAACGCTAATTCCACAGATTCAACAAGATAAACCAGCTAAAGTAAACGAAGAAGAAATGTCACCACAACAAGACCAAATAGAGCTTAGAGAACTTCAGAAGAAAATTGATAGTTATATTAAAGCAAAAGGATTATCACCAAGGATAGTTACAGAGCTGACTAGCAAAGGATTGCTATTTAAAATAAAAGAAGGTGTTTTATATAGTTCTGGTAGTGCGGATATTTCACAGCAGGCAAGAATCACTGTTATTGAACTTTCTAACTTCCTAGTTACAGACCCGCCAAGGAATATATTTATTGAAGGACATACAGATAATGTCCCAACGTATTCAGGCGTATTTCCGTCAAACTGGGAATTAAGCGCCGCTAGGGCCATAAATTTCATGAAAATACTTCTCGAAAATAACAATCTAGATCCTAAAAAATTTAGCGCAACTGGATATGGTGAATATCAACCAACAACTTCAAATGATACGGCACTAGGAAGAGCGGAAAACCGTCGTGTGGAAGTATTGATTTCATCTTATGAGTAATAAAATTAACGATTTAGAGGTGGGTCATGGGTAAATTAAAAGTTTTTCTTGGCATAATTATAGCCTTAGCTATACTTGGTGCGGGAGCGATATACTACTTTGAAATTGATGTATTAGGCTTTGAGAGTGGCAAAGATAAAGGAACGTCAGCACAAGATTTGGCTGATTTAAGTATAAATACAGATATAATTACAACTAATTTAGCTTCTTCAGGTAATTTTGCGATTGTCCAATTTAATATTTTGTTAAGCACCAAAGAGGCAAAAGAAGAGACAGAAAAACGAACTCCTGAAGTGCGGGCAGCTATTATTTCTACTATTGCCGGGATCACAAAAGACCAGCTAATCGGAGAGGGTGGTATTGTTATACTTGAACAGGAACTGTCTACGAGATTAAGTGGCATTGTAGAGACCGGAAAAATAGAACGGGTATTAGTAACAGAGTTTAAAGTGCAATAATAAAATTCCCACTAAACATTTTGAGATACATGCCGATATAAACAGTAAGAAGAGTGAAGTTCTTTAAAATGATTGTACGCATGGTTATTCTAATCTGGTTTACTCCCGAGTGCATTGTGGTAAAGTAATGACAAACAAATCAGGTAAAGAAGTAAAAAATAAAAGACAGGGTGGTGAAGGAATGAATATCGATAAAACGACTGGTTCTTCCTTTATTCAATCTTATCAAAAGCAAATGCAAGTATCTAAGGTTGAAAAAATGAGACCGCAACAAAGGGAAGATCAGCTACAAATTTCAAACCAAGCAAAAGAGATGTTTGAAAAGAATACAGAAGTAGATAAAGCAAGACAAGAAAAAATTCAAACTTTAAAAACCCAAATACAATCGGGTGATTATCAATTCAACAATGAGAAAATAGCAGATAAGATTCATCAATTTTGGTTCGATCAATAGATATTCGCTTTAAAAAGGAGGGTGTCGGGTGCTTAATTTAGTCGTCACGACGCTGGAAGAATTAATTAACTTGCAAAAGCAACTCATCGTCTTCGCTGAACGAAAGAAATTAGTTTTAATTGAGCGGAAAGTTGATGACTTAAATCGACTGGTTAAAGAAGAATCAATCTTAGTGAAACAGTTGAGTCAACTAGAAAATGAGCGAGCACAGCGAGTTGAGAGTTTGCTGCAAGAATATCCAACGCTTAGCTTTAGCCAATTTGTAGAACAAATACCTGATAATTTAACAAGAACAAACGTTCAATTACAAGTGAAAACATTACAACTGCTCATAGGGGAGTTACAAGAAAAAAACAACGTAAATAAGACACTTCTTGAAGACTCCATGAGCTTTGTTCAATATATGATTGACCAAGTTACCAAGTCAAAACAACAGCATTTCAATTATCAACCCCCGTTAGCCCAACAAAAATCACAAACAAGCAATCGAGGCTTTTTCGATACAAAAGCATGATGGCAGTTAGAAGAGAGGGATATACATAGTGTCTACATTTCATGGATTAGAGGTAGGAAAGCGCGGACTAATGGTGGGTCAAGCAAGTATTGCAACGACAGGTCATAATATAGCCAATGCGAATACCCAAGGCTACTCACGTCAACAAGTGAATGCAACCACTTCACCATCTCTAACTGTTTGGACAAATGGTGTTAATCCAGGCCAACTAGGAACAGGAGTTACACTAGAGTCGATTACTCGTGTGAGGGACAGCTTCTTAGATCAACGATACAGAGAGCAAGCAGGAAATGTTGGAGAATGGTCAGTGAAACAACAATCATTAGACCATCTTGAATTAATTATCAATGAACCGAGCGATACAGGGCTCAACTCGGCAATGAACCAAATATGGGGTGCATGGCAAGACGTAGCTAATGATCCAGCTAATCTTTCCGCACAGGCAGTGCTTAAAGAACGGGCGCAAGCATTTGTAGATACCGCTAAGTTAATGGATAACTCTATGACCAGTTTAAAAAAGGATCTAGGAAATGAGTTAACAGCAAAAACCGAGGAAGCAAACAGTTATTTGACGCAGATTGCAGATTTAAATAAAAGCATCCTGCGCAGCGGCCCAAATGCCAACGACTTGCTGGATCAGCGTGATGTTCTAGTAGAAAAACTTTCATCACTGGTCACCGTGAATGTAGAGCCACAAACTAACGGTGTGTACAATATTAGCTTGAGTTCTGACGGAACTTCTCTTGTATCAGGCGAAAAAAGTACAAAGCTAGATGAGCAGAGCACAATTACTGGAGGCGAATTGGCCGGTATCGTCAAATCCTTAGCTATCGTAGATAAATATCAAGATTCACTCAACGAAACGGTTAAAAACTTTGCTATAGCTAACGGAATGTCCCCTGAAGGTGAAGCGGGTGAAAATTTATTTATCGGAGAAGAAAATAACTTTTCGATTGCTGCACTTACGGTCAATACAGGAGTTAACCAATTTACGCCTCCTCCAAATATGGATGCAGATTCTCAAATTGTTAAAAAGTCCTTCCAAGCTATTGTCAGCCAGCTTGGGGCGGAAAGCCAATCGGCAATTCGTAATGTGACTAATCATGAAGCAGCGTTGCAGGCAACTGAAAATCGCCGTCAATCGGTGACGGGTGTTTCTCTTGATGAAGAAATGGCTAATTTAATCAAATATCAACATTCATATAATGCGGCAGCACGATTGATATCAACTGCAGATCAAATGCTTGATACGATTATTAACCGTATGGCTGCGCGTTAATAATCGGTAAATGGAGGTGAATCATGATGAGGATTTCGCAACAAATGTTACATCAAAATTCAGTGCGCCAAATGAATCAAAACTTGAGTCGGTTGGAAAAAATCAGTAACCAAGTATCAACAGGCAAACTACTTCATCGACCTTCAGATGACCCGATTGCTGTAAGTAAGTCTATGAATGTGAAAACTGCGATAGCTGCGAATGAACAATATGAACGAAATACGAATGAAGCCACCTTATGGATGGATGAAACAGGGCAAACTATCAATGATATGGTTAATGTCATGCAGCGAGCACGTGAATTAGCGGTTCAAGGCAGTACCGGTACACTATCTGATCATGATCGAACGGTTATAGCAGCGGAAGTAGTAGAATTAAGTGAACAAATTCGCCAATTTGCCAATACAAAAGTAAATGGAAATTATTTGTTTAATGGACAAAAAACGCAGGAATCTCCATTTCCTAATGATGACTCGTATGTAACTAACCCACCTAATATGGATGCCAAAAATTTTACAGTTGGAGATGGCATAATAGTTAAAGTAAATGTTACAGCCAACGAGCTGTTTGGGAATGCAGATGAAGCTAATAATCTGTTCCAAACATTGGGCGATCTTGCTGTTGGAATTCGTGAAGGTAACTCCATTCCTTTAGAACAAATCGATAAAGTGATGGAACGAATGTTAACGACATCAGCTGAAGCGGGTGCTCGTAAAAATCGAGTAGAAGCGGTAGAAAATCGTCTCCAAGACAGCAATATCCAACTTCAATCGATGTTATCGAAACTTGAAGATATCGATTTTGCGGAAGCTGTAATGAAATTAAAAGTTGAAGAAAGTGTCTATCAAGCAAGTCTTGCTGCTTCAGCAAAAGTGATTCAGCCAAGCTTAATGGACTTTCTAAGATAGAGGCAAAAGCGGAAATTTTATACTTACTTATAACATTGAAAAATGAGCAAATGCATATGCATTTGCTCATTTTTTTAACATAAGAAAATATATAAAATTGATGTGTATAGAACCCAGTGGTCATGGTGTTTTTAGTATATGTAAACCAACATGCTAAATCAGAAATGCTTTGATGTAACGCTAGTTAATTCGATTTTTGTGAGTCTTGATTTCTTTATTAGTAATGGATTGAAAATGAAAATAGTCCACCAAATATGAGTGTGAGACTATCATTTTAAAAGATAGGACGTTTGTTTAAATTTAATCGTTAAACAGGTGAATGATTGTAGTGAAAGGCGGCGAGAAAACATGTGCTCCTGCGGTTACTCGTCGCAAAGATATTGGACGAATGACAGTTCGTCCAATATCTTTCCAGCGGAAATAGCATGAGCTGAAGACCCCGCAGGAGCACAATGGAACGAAGGCTAAGTACGCCACCTCGTGTGGCAACGCCTTCGTGACCAACATCCTGTTGGCCTGAGTAGGCTCACGGACCCGCCCGCGGAAAGCGTCCGCGTGTTTCTGCATCGCTACGCTAGCTTCGAAACATGAAAGTGCGTTGTAACGGAAATCACTATTTAATTAGAAGGCAGTCTTATTTTCTAAAACCTCTGTACTTTCTTAAAGGAAAGGGAGTACTTTGCTCTTTTATTCACTACTTTTTCAGGTTATGAAGTATCACATTTGACATCCAAAGCGTACCGAAAAATAGCAAATCAAGTTTCTTATCCCCGTATGGTATTTACTAATCCCATCATGTCATCAGCGAAGGAAATTGCTCTACCTTGGGATTGAAATAAGCGTTGGGTAGAAATTAACTCTGCCATTTCTTCTGTTAGATTAACATTAGACATTTCCAAAGCACCTTGATTAATTCTAATTGAGCCATCATTTTGCTCGGCTAAGTTCACAATTTGCATGGAACCAGCTGCTACTTGCTCGGCTTCCGTCCCTGGTAGTTGATATCGATTAGCACCAATTTTCTCAAGTAGATTTGGGCGATTAATATCTGCAATGCTTAACTGATATTCAGTCGGTTGTTTTGCGGGATTCTTGTAGGAAACGACAAGCGTACCATTTTCATTTACCTTGATAGTGTCATAGTCTCCATCAAAAGCAATCGGACGATTATTAATCCCGAGAACAGAATCTCCGGAAGACGTTACCAAGTTTACTTGGTCTGAATTTGGGATAGGTTGAACTTGAAATGAGCCATCTTTTGTATAGTATGTATTACCTTGTGAAGCCACACGGAAATATCCTGCATCCCCTTGAATCATAAAATCCAAATTGCGATCTGTTTGCTGGATAGATCCTTGTTCTGTACGAATGGTTGTTTGAACAATATTTGCACCTGATCCTATTCGCAGACCGTTTGGCGTCAATCGTCCGATTTCATTCTGAGCTCCCGCTTGTCTTTCGATAGATTGGACAAGTGTATCAGAAAAGTTTGCTTCCTGACGTTTATATCCAGTTGTATTTACATTGGATATATTATTTGCAATAACATCAATTTTTTGCTGTAGCGCACGCATTGATGTTGTTGCAGAATTCATTTGGATACTCATCTATAAGCCCCCCCTTACTAAACCCGACCGATTTCATTAACTGTTTTCTCCATATTGCGATCATAAGCTTGTATGACTTTCTGATTAGCTTCAAAACCTCGATATGTATTCATCATTTTCGTCATCGTTTGGGTTAAATCTACATTAGATTGTTCAATAAAACCTTGTTTAACGAAAGTGCTAGTATTATTTAGTAGCTGTACATCTTCAAAAAACTGTGGAATATCTTCCTGATTCCCACCCCAACGCATGAGTCCCTGACCTTCTTTTATTAATTGTTCAGGTTCTTCAGTATACCCAAGCCATAATCGATTAGTAGAAGTTCCGTCTTGCAACACAATTTGGCCGTTATCTTGAACCTCAAATTCTGTTGAGTTCACCAAAATGGGTTGTTGGTTTTGATTTAGTACCCTGTAACCTTCACCTGTAGTTAGGTATCCATCTTGGTCAACTGTGAATTGTCCATTTTGTGTATAACGAATTTCATTAGTATCGAGTCTAACTGCAAATACTAATGCTCCCTTTTTCTGTGTGTCTGGATTAATTGGGAGTAACTCACTCATAAGAGAGACGTCAGTTTTATTGCCGGTTTCTTTTAATGCCCCTTGAATGAAAGATGGAATTCCTTCTTGGGTATAAACACCAGTATTTAATGTCCCAATAGTTGTTTGTCCAGGAGGTATCTTGGAACCACTGTTCGTTGAATTCCCTGCCTCCACAGCTTTTATTAATTGAGCAGGAAATGCACGCATAATAGTTTGATCTTGTTTAAATCCGGGTGTATTTGCGTTTGCTAAGTTATTTGTCAAAACTTGCTGATTTCTATTATGTGACATCATTCCGGATGTGGCAGTGTATAAACCTCGAAACATAATGGATTCCTTCCTCTCAAAACACATGAAGATAATTATAAAGTAGCATACCATTTTATGTTAAGTAAATATAGATAATGTAAGATGAAAAATTAATAGTAAAAAATAAATTAAGATGGTAAATATAGCAAAATTTTTATTTAATAAAAAATTACATGGATTCAGATAATTATGTTACAGTGTTACTATATTTTGGTATTATTTTGTCGAAATGAGACGAAATCCCGGGATTGTAACTTAATAAAATATATTTCATACCGATAATAGCAAACTTATTCGAAAGATAAGGACGCAAAACTACGGGCCTAAATTAAACATGATAAGGTAGCCGAGTTACCGAAAAATGGAAGATGTAATGAACATCCACCTTTTTTTGGTGGATTTTTATATGGAAACAGTAGAAATAAGGAGGTTTAAGGGTGAACATATTTCCTCAATCTATTCATTCGTTAGAGCAAGCACTATCAACATCTACATTAAAACAACGAGTTCTTTCTTCTAATATCGCTAATGTTGAGACACCGAATTACAAGAGTAAGCAAGTTGACTTTAAAGCAGTATTGGAGAATGCAACTAACAACCAGTCCATGGCCAGTTATAAAACAAACGCTACTCATATTTCTTTCGGCAGCGAAACTACACAATTAAATCCAAGTATAAAAGTAAATAATACAACTACGAATAAACCAAATGGTAATAACGTGGATATGGACTTTGAAATGGCCGAGTTAGCAAAAAATCAATTATGGTATAACGCAGTAACGGAAAGAATAAACGGGAAATTCAACAGTTTACGAACAGTAATAAGTGATGGGAGGTAGCAGATATGAGCTTATTTAATGGTTTTAATATTAGTGCTTCCGGCTTAACTGCAAATCGTCTTCGCATGGATGTAGTTTCTTCAAATATTGCCAATTCAGATACGACCCGAGCTCAGCTTGTCAATGGCGAGTGGATTCCATATCGCCGTAAATCTGTTGAATTATCACAAGCTGGTGTTTCCCCATTTGAACGGCAACTTCAGTCGGTATTGAATAAAGAATCCGCTAAAGTTTCGGGAGTGGCAGTTACAAGTATTAGAGAAGATCAAACACCATTTACACCTTCATATGACCCTACAAATCCCGATGCGGATGCCAATGGGTATGTTCAACTACCGAATGTTGATCCTTTAAAGGAAATGGTTGATCTCATGTCTGCAACACGTTCATATGAAGCAAATGTCACAGCATTGAACGCTTCGAAAAGTATGTTTATGAAAGCTTTAGAGATTGGTAAATGATCTATTAATAATAGATTACTAGGAGGTAAATTATGAATAATATAAGTCAAATTCAAACCCCATTTATTCAAAATCAGTCGATCCCAAATGTTAAACCTGCAAGCCAGGTGGAAGGATTTGGTCAAATCTTTAAACAGGCACTTGAAGAAGTAAGTGCTGCCCAGAATACATCGGATAAACTGACCGATAAATTAGTAACAAGTGAAGTACAAGATATACATGAAGTGATGATTGCTGCGCAAAAAGCTAGTCTTTCCCTGCAGATGACCTTACAAGTTCGCAATAAAGTTGTCGAAGCCTATCAAGAAGTGATGAGAATGCAAGTATGATTTTTGTCGGTAGGTTGAAGAAATAATGAAAGAAATGTTACTAGTTAATAAAAATAAATTAAAAGATGTATGGGGAAGTTTTTCTGGTAGAACCAGAGGGTCAATCATTACTTCGTTTTTTGCAACCCTAATTATCCTGTTTGTCATCGTTTTTTTAAGTTCTCAAACAAATTTTAATCCCTTGTATTCTAACTTAGCTCCAGCTGAGGCGGGTGAAATAAAAACGGCAATTGAAGAACAAGGAATTGCGGTTCAAGTTTCAACAGATGGAAAAACAATCAGTGTTCCAAACGAAGAACTTGCCAATTTAAAGGTTAGCTTAGCAGCGGAAGGTATTCCGAAAAATGGGAATGTAGATTACGGAGTATTTAGTGAAAATATGGGTTTAGGAATGACAGATCGTCATTTTGATGTGGTAGAGCGTGATGCAATGCAAAATGAACTTGCCTATTTAATTAAGCAAATTGATGGAGTAGCGGAAGCAAATGTAATGATTACACTGCCAAAAGAAAATATTTGGATTACTGATGAAGAACAAGTGGCATCTGCTTCTGTAGTAATAAAAGGTGATCCATCCTTTCAACTGGATCAAAAACAAATTAATGGGCTTTATCATTTAATTAGTAAAAGTGTACCTAATTTGCCTTCTGAAGAAATTGTCATAATGGATCAAAATGGTCAAGTTTTTGAAATCCAAGATGAAACACAACTTGATACCACTTTGTCTGTATATCAACAACAGCGAGAAATAAAAAAGGATATTGAAAAAGATATCCAAAGTGAATTACAGCAAATGCTAGGTTTAACACTTGGTCGCGATAAGGTAGTTGTGTCAGTCATGGCAAGTATTGATTTCACAAAAGAAAAGCGTGAAGAAAACCTGGTAGAACCAGTGAATGAAGAAACTAATGAAGGTATTGATATCAGTGTTGAACGAATTGTAGAGTCCTATTCAAGTGAAGGAACTGCTTTTGAAGACACAACTGGTACTGGTGAGACTGATATTGCAAATTACCCAGGCGTTGGTGGAATTGGGAATAGTGAATCTGAAAGAACAGAAGATCGGATTAATCGAGAAGTAAATCGAATTAACCGTCAAATTGAACTAAGTCCTTATGTTATTGATGACATTACGATTAATGTTGGAGTCGAGCCTCCTGATCCTGAAGATTTAGCAAGCTTAACACAAGAGAATATAGCTGATATTAGAAGGCTGTTAAAAAATGCGGTAAGTACTTCTTTAAGTATGAATGAGACGAAAGCAACGGATGAAGAGCTGGATAACCGGATATCCGTATTCGCAACGGCCTTTCAAGGTAAAGTGGACGTGGGCGTTGTAGAACCGGAAGAATTTTTGTTATTAAATACAATTTCAAACAAACATCTCATGTTTATTGGTGCAGGAATTGCCTTACTATTAGTCATTCTTATCGTAGTTCTTATGTTCCGTCGAAGAAAACGTGAAAACATGGAAGACGATTATAGTTTTGACATGTTTGAACAACCTTCTACTCAAGTCAATGAAGGTACTGTAACTAAAGTAACTCAAGATGGTAAAGAAGTTAAGGTTGATGAAGATGTTGATTTATCAGAATTTAATTCAAATGAAAATCCTAAGCGTAAAAAGATTGAAAAACTTGCTAAAGGACGACCTGATGATTTTGCTAAATTAGTACGCTCATGGATGGCAGAAGATTAGGAGGACAGCAAATGGTTGTATCTACAAAAGAGTTAAGTGGTGTTCAAAAAGTAGCAGTATTATTAGTTGGATTAGGACCTGAAGTGTCTGTTGAAGTATTTAAACAACTAACGGAACCAGAAATAGATCAGTTAACGATGGAAATTTCTAATGTTAGACATATAAAAGCCAGCCAGACAGAATTGGTAATTGATGAGTTTTATGAGATGGTTCTCGCCCAGGATTATTTGAATGAGGGGGGCATGGATTATGCCAGAAGTATCCTCGAAAAAGCTCTAGGGAAAGATAGGGCAATGATTACCTTGGGACGATTGACTAGCCAATTACAAGTTAAACCGTTCAACTTTGCAAGAAAAACTGATCCAAATCAACTATTAAATATTTTACAACATGAGCATTCACAGACCATTGCACTTGTGCTGTCATATTTAGAATCAAAGCAATCATCGCAAATCTTATCCCAGCTAGCTCCTGAAAAACAAGCAGAAGTAGCGCGGAGGATTGCCTTAATGGAAAGTACTTCACCAGAGGTTATTAGCCAGGTTGAGCAAATTCTTGAGCGCAAGCTTTCAGCAACAGGTTCTCAAGACTACTCATCAACTGGAGGATTAGAAGCAATTGTCCGGGTGTTGAGCATGGTAGATCGTGGAACTGAAAAAGCAATCCTGTCGATGCTTGAAAATGACACCCCAGAACTTGTTGAAGAAATCAAGAAACGGATGTTTGTATTTGAAGATATCGTGCATTTGGATACACGTTCAATTCAGCGAATTATTCGAGAAGTGACGGATGCAGATTTAATCTACGCATTGAAAGTTGCGAGTGAAGAAGTGGCAAACTGTATTTATGGCAACATGTCAACAAGAAGAGCTGATGTTATCCGTGAAGAAATCAGATTAATGGGTCCTATGAAATTAAAAGATGTAGAAAATGCACAAACAAGCATTGTTACATTGATTCGAAGTTTAGAGGAGAAAGGTGAAATTATTGTATCCCGTGGTGAAGGGGATGAAATGATTGTCTAATATTATTCGATTCAATTCGTTTCCATCAGTTGAAACAAAAATTATTCGAACAAGAAAAATAGAAAATATAAGATTGGACTTAAATGAACAGGAAATAAATACAGGGCACAATAAACAACATTTGTTACAGGAAATTGATGCATTAGAAAAACAGTATAGACAACTACAAAGTCATATAAAAACAGATCAAGAAAATGCCCAAACAGACATCGATCGTTGGTGGCGAGAGAAGCAAGAAGAAGCAAATACAGAAGCTCAAAGACTGGCACAAGAAGCATCTACACAAGGTTTCCAGGCAGGATTTGATCAAGGTATTCTGCAAGCTGAAGAAGAATTTCGACAAAAACGACAGGAAATGAATGAATTAATACAAACAGCCTATGAAGAAAAAATAAAAATTGTGCAACAATCGGAACCATTCTTATTATCACTTAGCGTAAAAATTGCTGAGAAAGTAATTAAAAAGGAATTAAACCAGCATACCGATCAATTAGTAAATATCGTAAAGCAGGCATTAAAACATATCGAAGAGTCTGAAGATGTCGTTATGCAAGTCTCACCAGAAGATTATCCTATTGTAATTCCCTTCGTAGAAGAACTTAAAACATATGTTAAAGCTGATTCACAGTTTAAATTAATTCCTGTTGCTAATCTTGCAAAAGGTGGCTGTATGATCAACACGGCAAGTGGCTCTTATGATGTCACAGTTGATGGCCAACTAAAGGAGATTAAAAAGCAATTACTCGCTTATTGTGAGGAGAAGACGAACGATGAATCCAAATAAAGCTGACTATCTTTCTTTGTTAGAAGAGATGGAGCCGATAAAAAAGCATGGTAAAGTGATTCAAGTTATTGGCTTGACCATTGAATCAAGGGGACCCAATGCGAAAATCGGAGAACTTTGTCTTTTGTATCCTAATCAATTTGATAAGCCAATTGAAGCTGAAGTTGTCGGCTTTAAAGAAAATACACTTATGCTAATGCCTTTAAAAGATTTATCACAAATTGGACCTGGATGCCTAGTTGTAGCAACTGGATTTCCTCTTCAAATTAAAGTTGGACCATCGATTTTAGGGAAAATCCTTGATGGAACAGGAAAACCGTTAGATGAAAGCATACTACCAAAGGGTTTAACAAAGTATTCAACCAATAACATCCCTCCAAATCCATTGCAAAGACCTAGAATAGTAAAGCCATTAGAAGTTGGTGTACGAGCAATTGATGGGTTATTGACAGTTGGTCAAGGGCAACGAATTGGTGTTTTTGCAGGAAGTGGCGTTGGAAAAAGTACATTAATGGGTATGATAGCCCGCAACACAGAAGCCGATATAAACGTGATTGCTCTAATTGGTGAGCGAGGTAGAGAAGTCCGAGATTTTATTGAACGAGATTTAGGCCCTGAAGGAATGAAAAAGTCTGTCGTAGTTGCGGCAACTTCCGACCAAACTCCATTGCAGCGTATTAAAGGGGCAATGACAGCAACGGCGATTGCTGAATATTTCCGCGATCAAGGAAAAAATGTGATGTTAATGATGGACTCTGTTACACGGTTTGCCATGGCGCAGCGGGAAGTCGGACTTGCAGTTGGTGAGCCTCCAACAAGTAAAGGATATACGCCTAGCGTTTTTGCGATGCTTCCCAAATTATTGGAGCGTTCAGGGACGTCAAGTAAAGGATCAATTACTGCTTTCTATACGGTACTAGTTGATGGTGATGATATGAACGAACCAATTGCTGACGCTGTACGAGGAATTCTCGACGGACATATTGTATTAGATCGTAAAATTGCCCAAAAAGGACAATTTCCTGCTATAAATATCATGTCAAGTGTTAGTCGCGTCATGAATGATATTGTGTCGGTAGAGCACCAAAAAGCAGCCGTAGAATTTAAACGTTTGTTAGCTGCTTACTATTCATCCGAGGACTTGATTAATATTGGTGCATATAAAAGTGGTGCAAATAAGGAAATCGATGATGCCATTCGTTCTTACCCACTCATAAAAGAATATTTACAGCAAGATATTTATGAAAAGGCCAAACTCGAAGAGAGTATAGTCAGGCTAGCAACGCAATTTGGAGGAGCTTAAACGTGACACAATTCAACTTCCGGTTTCAAAAAATATTAGATTTAAAAGAAAACGAAAAAGACTTTGCACAAATTCAAATGGGCGATGCTATTAAAAAGCAAGAAGTAGGCCACCGAAAAAACGTGGAAATCTATCATAAAATCAACGATTTGGAACGTGTGAAAAAAGAAAAACAACAGAACGGTATTAACATCTCAGAGTTGAGAATGTTAGAAAACTATATTCATCAACTTCAAGAACAATCGGTATTCTCAAATCGTGAGCTAGTACATTTACAAACCAATGTGTCGAAAACACAAAATCACTTGCAACTAAAAGCTCAAGAAGAAAAAACGTGGGGAAATCTAAAGCAACAAGAACTTACACTGTTTGAAGAACAAAGCAAAGTGGCAGAACAGAATTTTTTCGACGAGTTAGCAAGTACGAGATTTTACCGCACATCTAAAGCCAGTTCAGCCGAAAGAGGGTGAGTCCAATAGACGCGTTGCAGTTGTCTTTTCAATCACCAGTCGTTTCAACAACTAAGCCTTTTAACAAAAAAACAGCGATGTCAACAGAAAAAGAAACAGTAAATTTTGCTGAATTGTTTGGAACCGTAACGGCGGAAGGTGAAATTGAAAGCGAAAAAATAGCTAGTGAAAATCAGCAGGGAGAACTGCTGAAAAAACTACTTGAAAAACTAGATGAAGTGGTAAAAGCTTTGGAAGAATTACCATCAGAATCATTATCACAAGATGAACAAGACATGATGTATTCGAGTGTTCAGATGCTATCTCTTCAAACGACACAATTGAAAGAAAAGCTTCAAGAGCCTAGTTCACTTCAAGAAAAGGTAATGCTGCTTAGTCCTACTCAAGAAAAACTGATGAAAAATCTACTACAAAGTAGTGAACTTCAAGAAAAATTGATGACTATAATTCGTCTAGTCAATCAAAATATGCAACAGGTAACAGTTGCTAATACTAAACAATTCGAAAGCGGTCCAGAAATTGTGGGGGTGGAAGGAAGAACTGATCTTTCCAGCCTAATAAAGTTTGAACAAGCATTCAAACAGTTAGTTACTTTTATTCAACATTTTCAAACCGAGCAGCAAGCGACTGGTAAACAAATTTCTTTTAAACAAATGGAACAACAATTGACTAATCTTACTCAACATATTGAAAACCATACCCAGGTAACAGAATCAAAACGAAATGCTATACAGAATATAGAGAACTCCCTATTACAACCAATCAATACCACTATTAAACCGAGAGAAAGTGATGGACTGATAGTGGAACCAATTCTTTCTGAGGAGAGTAGTCAAGTCGCTCTTACAGGACCCCAACTGAATGGGGCAAAAGAAAGCCAAGCTTCCGGTCGTGCAGAACCGAGTGTGCCAACGCCCTCGGTACGCATGTCTAATATTATCGAAGAGTTAGGTGAAGTGCTCCGAGGCTCCTTGCGATTAAGTGGCAACCCAGAAGGTACCCGAATAAGGGTAAACCTCTTTCCGGAGCATCTAGGACATTTAGAAATTCTGTTGACAGCTTCAAATGGGAAAATTGCTGCCCAAATTATGACTAGCAACCTAGTAGCGAAGGAAGCAATAGAACTTCAAGTTAACCAGTTGAGAAGTTCGATGCTACAGCAAGGTATAGTAATTGAAAAGATTGAAATAACGCAGCAAAGTTCTCAACAATCAATGGGACATCAACACGCACAACCAGACCAACGATTTTCACAGCATCAACAAAAACAAGGCACTGCCTCTCGCGATAAAAAAGGCTATCAACGACTGGAAGAGGAAGTAGAAACCCAAAGAAATCAGTTAGTAGAGGGATCGATGAAGGTAGATTATACAGTCTAGTAAAGAAAGGAGCACTTCCATGAATGTAAGTAGTTCTAACTCGGTTAATACTCAGCAGATGGCTGCAAATAAACAACCAGAGCAACAAAATGCACTGGGTCAAGATGCTTTTATGAAAATTCTTGTGACTCAAATGAAACATCAAAATCCTTTAGAACCGATTAAAGATACAGAATTCATTGGTCAAATGGCTCAGTTTAGTAGTTTGGAACAGTTATCAAACTTAAATCAAACGATGACTCAGTTTATTCAACTTCAAGGAAAGCAGCCATTAACTGAACATGCTCATTTAATTGGTAATACCGTACATTGGGAACAAGAAATAAACGGACAACTGCAATCTGGACAAGGAATTGTTAAAGCATTAGCGTTTAGTAATGGTGAGTTACTAGCGGAAATTGGTGAGGATAACATAAAAGTGCCAATTGACTCGATCCATCGTATTGAAAAGACCGTATAACCAAAAAATGAACAGGAGATTGTCTAATCCTTCCTATGGGATAAAAGACGATACTTGAAAGGGGAAAATCAAATGCTTCGCTCAATGTATTCAGGTGTATCGGGAATGAAAGGTTTTCAAACTAAATTAGATGTCATTGGAAATAATATTTCAAATGTAAATACGATTGGCTATAAAAAAAGCACAATTAATTTCCAAGATTTATTAAGTCAAAATTTATCAAACAGTGGTGTTAATCCAATGCAGGTTGGTTTAGGATCAACTACCTCGTCTATAAATGTAATTCATACTCCAGGTGCTTCCATGACCACGGGTGTTGGTACAGATCTAGCAATCATGGGTGATGGATTTTTCGTTGTTCAAGCGCCAGGTGCCAATGGTGGCCAATTCTTAACACGAGCTGGTAATTTTGTCCTTAATGCAGATGGAGAACTAGTTACGTCACAAGGCTATAATGTTCTTGATAGTAACAGCAACCCAATCAAAATGGATCCAAGTGTTTATGATTCCTTTACCATTAATCGATCAGGCGAAGTCATAGGTAAACAACCTAATGGAACTGAAACGTCTGTAGCTACTATCGGAATTTCTTCACCTGAAAATCCATCGGGACTACGTAAATCCGGCGGATCTTTATACGAAATGACTGGTGCTGCAAGTCCAACCGGAATAGATATGGGTACTGCAGCGACAAAGAATACCCAAATAGGTTCTGGTCAACTAGAAATGTCGAATGTGGATCTTACAGAGGAATTCACAGAAATGATTATTGCACAACGTGGTTTCCAAGCGAATTCTCGTACCATTACAACTTCTGATGAAATGTTACAAGAAGTAATAAACTTGAAACGATAACATAGGAGGTGTGAGCTGAGAGAGAGCATCGTCTCTCTCCCGGCATTGATAATATGATTCTATTAACTAGATTAAATCAATCACCGATTACATTAAATGCTATTTATATAGAAAGAATCGAATCAACTCCAGATACAGTCGTAACGTTAGTATCGGGCAAGAAGTTACATGTATTAGAAACGGTAGAGGACGTTACAAATAAAGTAACAGCTTATTACCAGAAAATAAATCTTTTAGGTAGTTCGCAGATGGCAAACTGTGTGGAATGATGGGGGGCAACTATGGAAGATTTCTTATCAGATGAAAATATAGATACCATTCTATCATCCTTAAAAAAGGAAGAACCTAAACAGAATAAAAGTAGCAAGGACAAGGAAAGAAAAGTTCAAACATACGATTTCAAAAAGGCACTGCGATTTTCACAAGATCAAATTCGTACATTAACTAGAATACATGAAAACTTTGCGCGATTACTGACATCATACTTTTCGACACAACTTCGAACATTTGTACATATCTCTGTTACGGGTGTCGAGCAACTCTCATATGAAGAGTTTATTAGTAATGTGCAAAAGAAATCCCTTCTAGGTGTATTTAAAGCTCCTCCTCTTCAAGGAAGTATGGTTATGGAGTTTTCTCCTGATGTTGCTTATGTCATGTTCGACAGACTTCTTGGTGGTCAAGGTAATATCACGCATAAAGATAGCGATTTAACTGAAATTGAAATAAGTGTGATTCAGAGAGTTTTTATCAATTCATTAAATAGTTTTCAAGAGGCATGGTCGTCTGTAGTGAAATTATCTCCAGAACTAACGGAAATAGAAGTAAACCCGCAGTTTTTAACCATGTCTCCACTAAATGAAACCGTGATATTGGTTTCATTACATGCAAAAATCGGAGATATAGACGGAGCAATTAACATCTGTTTGCCACACGTTGTATTAGAGCAAGTCTTGCCGAAGTTATCAGCTCGTCATTGGTTAGCTAGTCAGAAAAAAACCATAGATAATCACGAATTGGAAGCATTAGAAAGAAAATTGCAAAGCACTAGACTAAATGTCAAAGCCATATTAGGAAGATCAAAGATCGAAGTTGGTGATTTTTTAAATCTTAAAATTGGTGATGTAATCCGCTTGAACGAGTCGTACCAAGACCCCGTTATTATATTGGTTGATGAAAAACAGAAATTTTTCGCACAACCTGGGGTTTCGAAAGGTAAATTAGCAGTACAAATTACCGATGTTCACGGAGAAGGAGATGAATTTGGTGACAATTAATAAGCTATCTCCAGATGAAATTAATGGTTTATTAGGTCTAATGGAAAAAAAGAATGATACGATGTCTGAAAATTCACTATCGACTGTTGAAAAAGAAGCAATAACAGAGTTATTAAATGTTTCACTAGGTAGTTCATCTGCCATACTTTCTTTACTATTTTCTGAGCAAGTAAATGTTATGACATCAGAGGTATCAATAAAACAAAAAGACGATTTATTTACTACTATTTTATCACCTTTTTTTGTTGTACTAGGAGAGTATACAGGGGGAATCAATGGCATTCAGATCCTCGCCATAAACAAGGCTGACGTACAAACCATTACAAAAATAATAGATGTAAATAATGAAGTAGATGGTACGAAGAAGCAATTTAAGGTTTTACAAGATGTGGTTCAGCAAATGTTTTCTTCTGTTTCACAGTCAATGGCTACGGTGTTAGATCAAGAGGTTTCTCACTCCTTGTCAGGCATAGATGTGATTGAAACGCAACAGGATTTCCCTATGGCTAAGTTTACAGAAGAACAATGGTTTGTAGAAATTGAATTCCAACTTACAATTGGAAGCCAAAATACAGTGAACTTCCATTTATGTATTCCTGTGCGTTTGGCTAAACAAATAGTGGGAATTTTAACTGATTCAATGGACGAGGAATTTCCAGAGGAGACATATGACATGCCATTTCAATCTTTCAATCAATCAAATACCGCAAATAAAACTAAAGATTCAGGTTCGAAGCCTAACGTCCAATCTGTCCAATTTTCAAGCTTTGATGAAACGATTTCTACTAACTCACAACCCAATAATTTGAATATGCTCCTCGACATTCCACTTCAAGTAACGGTTGAATTGGGTCGTACGAAAAGACTAGTGAAAGAGATTCTAGAAGTTTCTCAAGGTTCCATTATTGAACTTGATAAATTAGCAGGTGAACCAGTAGATATATTAATTAACAATAAGTTGATTGCCGTAGGGGAAGTTGTCGTAATTGATGAAAATTTTGGCGTACGGGTAACAGATATATTAAGTACAGCAGATCGTATTTCAAAGCTACGATAATGCCCTAAGTAAGGAGTACATCAAGGTTGATTCAAAAAAAATCTTTGTATGTTATAGCAATCATATTAATGTTTTCTTTTATAGTCGTTTCGATACCATCTTCAGTTGCTGCAAAAGAGCCGACCGTAGAGGATTCTTATGAAAAAGAAAAATCCACTGCTCAGACCGAGGTTGAAGAAAAAGAAGAAAGTACTACATTGAATCCTACAGAAGACGCGAGTCTTGTGGGTATCATAGTAAAGCTTATTTTATACACACTGTTAATCATTGTATTAATTTATGGATTAATTAAATTTCTAGCGTTAAAACAAAAGAATCTGCAACCAAATCAAGCAGTTAAACTAATGGGTGGTACCCCTCTAGGCAATAATAAATCACTTCAACTTGTAAAGGTTGGGGAACATGTTTTATTAGTGGGAGTTGGAGATCAAGTCACGTTAATCAAGGAGTTTTCTAGTACTGATGAAATTGGTAGTATTGAAAAGAATCTTGATAAACAACCACTTATTTTAACAAACTCTATAACTAAGTTTATTAAAGGAAAATTAGATAATCGGTCGAAAACAAAACAGAGTCGTGATTTCGAGTATTTATTAAGTCAAAGCCTAGATAAACAAAAGGTAAAACAAAATCAACTTAAACATGATTTATCTAAAGAAGATGATGAAAAAGAAGGTAATCCAAGATGGTAACAAACATCCTACTATCACTAAGTATTCCGGGTATCGATTTTGGTACAGATGCACCTGGAGATGTTTCAGTTACTCTTCAACTTGTATTCTTACTAACGATTTTATCACTTGCTCCTGGAATATTAATTATGTTGACAAGCTTTACTCGAATCATTATTGTATTATCTTTTGTTCGGACGGGACTCGGGACACAATCGATGCCACCCAATCAAGTGCTTGTCGGTCTTGCATTATTTCTAACATTTTTCATTATGTCGCCAATATTTGAAGAAATCAATGAAACGTCTTTACAGCCCTATTTAGCCGGAGACGTAACGCAAGAAGCGGCCCTTGAAACAGCGGTAATACCGTTAAAGGAATTCATGGCAAAGCATACACGAGAAAAAGATTTGGCGTTGTTCTATAAATACGCGGGCTTATCAAAGCCTGAGAGCATAAAAGATATTCCATTGACATCACTCATTCCAGCTTTTGCTATTAGTGAGTTGAAAACGGCTTTTCAAATCGGTTTTGTTATATTTATCCCTTTTTTAATCATTGATATGGTTGTCGCCAGTACTCTTATGGCAATGGGAATGATGATGCTTCCACCCGTAATGATTTCATTGCCATTTAAAATCTTATTATTTGTGCTTGTAGACGGTTGGCATTTAATTATAGAATCGCTACTTGTTAGCTTTTAATGAAGGGAACAAAACGATGACTCCAGATATGGTAATTAAACTAGCAGAACAAGCGATTTATATGATAATACTATTATCTGCTCCGATGCTTCTAACGGCACTAGCTGTCGGATTAATGGTTAGTGTTTTCCAAGCAATGACACAAATACAGGAACAAACTCTTTCATTTATTCCGAAAATTGTAGCTGTATTCATAGCCCTTTTGATATTTGGACCTTGGATGCTAACGATCTTAATGGATTATACGAGAGACTTAATGCAACAACTCCCGCAAATAATTGGATAGGGAGTAAATTATGAATTTTATTATTGAAATGTTGCCCTATTTTCTACTTATATTTGTTCGATTTACAAGTTTTTTTCTTATTGCCCCTCTATTTTCGATGCGTGGAGTTCCAAACCAATTTAAGATAGGCCTCGCTTTTTTTATTACTTTGGTTGCCTTTACGAGCCTATCAGTGGAAGAACCAGTTTTATTAGATGCTTATTACATATTGCTAATTATGAAAGAACTTGCCATAGGTTTAGCACTTGGTTTTACAGCTGCATTACTGTTATATGCTGTTCAAATAGCGGGTGCATTCATCGATTTCCAAATGGGGTTTGCGATGGCAAATGTATTGGATCCGCAAACAGGAGCGCAGGTTCCGATTATTGGTCATTTTAAATATACGTTAGCACTCCTTTTTTTACTTACTGTTAATGGACACCATTTAATGCTTGATGGAGTCATGCAAAGTGTACAAGTGTTTCCAGTAGAGTTAACTACTTTCTCGGTTGAGATAGGGGATATTACCAACTTTATCACGACATTATTTTTTGAAATGTTTATGATTGCCTTACAAATCGCCTTACCGATTGTAGGTGCGCTGTTTCTTGTTGACATAGCACTTGGAATTCTAGCTAAAACAGTGCCACAATTAAATATTTTTGCAGTTGGATTTCCTATAAAGATTTTTGTTGGATTTGTCTTGTTATTACTTACCATGCCAATTTTCTTTTACTTATTGCAAATCCTTTTTGAAAAGATAGTGATCAGCATGTCACAGTTGATCAAGTTATTAGGGGGGACATAAGTGGAGAAAAGATATCCTCTTGATTTACAATTTTTTGCTGGGGAAAAGACAGAAAAGGCGACTCCCCAGAAGAGACAAGAGTCCAAGCGGAAAGGCCAAGTAGCTAAAAGCCCTGAAGTAGCCGCAGCTATGATCATGCTTGGCGGTATTCTATTACTGTATTTCTTAGGAGGCTGGATGCTTGAGCAGCTTCTGGCAATTTATCGAGTAAGCTATACCCAATATATTGGCTGGCAGCTGACACCTTATAATATTCGCACCTTGTTCGAACAGATGGCAATCAACACAGCTAAGGTCCTTGCGCCAATTATGATTATCGGATTGGTATTTGGTTTTCTCGGCAATTATATTCAAGTTGGTCCCTTATTTACCGCGGAGCCATTAAAAGCAAAGCTAGAACGGATCAATCCTATCAAAGGCGCAAAAAGAATATTTTCAATCCGTGCTTTAGTAGAACTCGCAAAATCATTACTTAAAATCGCCATTATTTCCACAGCAGCATTTGGTGTATTGTGGTTGGGAAAAGAGAAGTTATTTTTACTTTCACAGCAAAGTATTGGTTATTCTATATCTTTTATTGGGTCGCTAGTTTTTCAAATGGGGTTAGTTGCTTCAATAATCCTACTGTGTTTAGCTGTTTTAGATTATATATATCAAAAGTATGAATTTGAAAAAGGTATTAAAATGTCAATACAAGATGTTAAAGATGAGTATAAGAAAGCAGATGGAGATCCACTTATTAAAGCAAAAATAAAAGACCGTCAAAGACAAATGAGTATGAACCGAATGATTCAAGACCTGCCGAATGCAGATGTTCTAATCACGAACCCAACACACTATGCTATTGCTATAAAATATGACGCAGAAACAATGGGCGCACCAGTGGTTATAGCGATGGGGAAAGATCATCTTGCATTAAAAATTAAAGAAAAAGCAAAAGAACTTGAAATTGTGATTATGGAAAATAAACCGCTCGCCCGTGCTTTATATGAACAAGTTGATATAGGAGATAATATTCCAGAAGAGTTATTCATAGCGGTTGCAGAGGTTTTAGCATATATATATAGATTAAAAGGAAAGATCAAATGAAAAAAAGGGAGGGGGGAACAGCTTGAAATTTAGAGATTATGCCGTCTTAGTATCCGTTATAATGATTGTCGTGATGATGGTTATTCCTCTTCCAACACTCCTATTAGATATATTAATAATGATAAATATCAGTCTTGCCCTCACCATTATTCTTGTAGCGATGAATACGAAAGAAGCGCTACAATTTTCAATTTTTCCTACGCTATTATTACTTACAACATTATTTCGATTAGGATTAAATGTCTCAACAACTAGATCGATATTAACAAATCAAACAGGTGGAGAGGTTATTGAAACGTTTGGGTCGTTTGTTGTCGGGGGAAGTGCCATTATTGGTATTTTGATATTCTTGATATTAGTTATTATTCAGTTCCTGGTCATTACAAAAGGATCTGAACGTGTTGCTGAAGTAGCAGCTCGTTTTACACTCGATTCTATGCCAGGAAAGCAAATGAGTATCGATGCCGATTTAGGTGCAGGAATGATTTCCGATCAAGAGGCAAGACAACGCAGAGAAAAGGTTGGTAAAGAAGCCGACTTTTACGGTGCAATGGATGGTGCCAGTAAGTTTGTTAAAGGAGATGCGATTGCCGGGATTATTATTACTATCATTAATATTATCGGTGGTTTAATGATCGGCGTCATTGTTCATGGTCTCGCTGTAGGAGAAGCGGCAAGTGTCTTTACGCTTTTATCTATCGGAGATGGCCTAGTAAGTCAGATCCCGGCATTGTTGATTTCAACAGCAATGGGAATTGTTGTAACAAGGGCTGCTTCTGATGGAAATTTAGGTTCAGACATTACAAAACAACTATTCGCCTATCCGAAAATGTTATATGTGGTTGCTGGGACACTCGCATTGATCGCACTATTTACACCAATCAATCCCCTATTAGTATTACCTGTTGCTGCGCTTGTAGCCTATGCAGGCTATAGTATGGGGCGAACTTTGCAGGCCGAGGAGAATCTAGAGAGCGAGTCTTCTGGTGATGGTCAGGAACTAGAAGAATTGAAAAGTCCCGAAAGTGTCATTGACCTCTTGCATGTTGATGCCATTGAATTTGAATTCGGTTACGGGTTAATTCCAATTGCCGATAAGAATCAAGGCGGAGATTTATTAGATCGTGTCATCATGATTCGTAGACAATGTGCAATAGAATTGGGCATCGTTGTTCCTGTTATACGAATACGCGATAACATACAACTTCTTCCGAGTGAATATGTCATTAAAATAAAAGGAAATCGAGTCGCGTCAGGAGAGATTATGCTCGATCATTATTTAGCTATGAGCCCTGGAGTAGATGATGAGACCATTGAAGGAATTGCTACGGTTGAGCCTGCTTTTGGTATGCAAGCTCTGTGGGTCAATGAAGAAATGAAAGAGGAAGCTGAACTAGCGGGATACGCAATTGTTGACCCACCTTCAGTTGTATCGACCCATCTTACAGAAGTAATTAAACGACATGCCCATGAATTAATTGGGCGCCAAGAAGTTAAAGCGTTAGTTGAAAATGTAAGGGAAAATTCACCTGCTGTGGTAGAAGAATTAATTCCTCAGTTAATGTCCATTGGTGAAGTTCAAAAAGTTTTAATGAAGCTTTTAAAAGAGAAAGTATCGATTCGTAATTTACTTGTTATTTTAGAAACATTGGCAGACTACGCATCTCAAACGAAAGATACGGATATGTTAACTGAATTTGTTAGACAAGCTCTCTCGAGACAGATTACATTGCAGTATGCCACTCCTAATGAACCCTTACAAGTCATTACTGCGGGTGCAAGTCTTGAAAAGAAATTTGCGGATTCTGTTCATCGTACTGAGCAAGGGAATTATTTATCTCTTGATCCAGAAGCGTCACAAACAATCCTTCAAAAGATTACGGAACAAGCAGCACAACTTCAACAATCTGGTGTTCAACCAATATTGTTGACTTCACCAGCGATACGCATCTATATGCGGCAGTTTGTTGATCGTTTTGCCCCTGATCTTCCAGTACTTTCTTATAATGAACTTGAACCAGACATTGAAATTCAAAGCGTAGGAGTGATTAATATTAGCGGACTGGTTAATATCACATGAGATTAAAAACGTATATTGTTAATAATATGGCGGAAGTAATACCAATGATTAAGAAAGACTTAGGTTCAGAAGCACTTATATTAAATACAAAGAAAGTTAAAATGGGTGGTTTCATAGGATTATTTAAGAAAGATAAACTTGAGGTAATCGCAGCTGTTGAAACGCAAGTAAGTAAAAAACTAAAAAATCTTGAAAATGAAAAACTGGAACTCCGAGCTCCCAAACAGGAAATCAAGGAGATTATAAATTCGAACCAAGAAAAAAATACTCCTATTAAAGAGGAGGGGAATATTACCAACGAACTAATTAGTGAATTGAAAAATATTAAGCAATTTATGATGCAGATGATCGAAGAGGATCGTTTACCCGCATCATTAAAATCTTTAAACAAACAATTAATTAAAGAGGATATAACGCCGGAAATACAAAATGAGTTATTTTCGAAGCTGATGTTGGTTTTAGGTCAAAATCCAGATTATACGAAAGAACAAGTACATAATCTAGCACGAACTGAAATTATTAAGATAATTATAGACCATCAAAAAAGCCGCGAGAGTAAAGATCCTGATATCATCTGTTTTATAGGGCCTACAGGGGTCGGAAAGACGACAACTATTGCTAAAATAGCTGCTGACTATATGTTGAGAGAAGATAAGAAAGTAGGTCTAATAACGTCAGATACCTACCGTATAGCGGCAGTAGAACAATTGAAGACCTATGCGAACATATTGAATATTCCTATTAAAATTGTCGAGTCAGCAGCCGATTTAAATGATGCGATGTCTGATCTTAGTGAGTGCGATATCGTTTTAATGGATACGGCAGGTAGGAATTATCAACAAAAACAATATATAGATGAACTAGAAATGTTATTTCCTGATAAAAATAAAATCCAAATTAATTTAGTGTTAAGTCTAACTTCTAAATATGAGGATATGAAGAAAATCATTGAAAATTTCGATTCAATTGTAATGGATCAACTACTCCTAACCAAAAAAGATGAAACAGTTTCATCTGGTGCGATATTAAATTTGATTTATCACTATTCCATTCCAATCCCGTATATTACCAACGGACAGAATGTACCAGATGATATTTTCGCAGCAACTCCTGAGTTGATAGCAAACTTTGTACTAGGAGAAGATGATAATGATTGATCAAGCGAAACAATTAAGGGAAAAGGTTTTACAAAAGAAATCCAAAAAAGAGCGAAGACAAACTCGAATTATTGCTGTTACTAGCGGTAAAGGTGGAGTTGGAAAATCTAACTTTGCATTAAATTTTGCTTTAACCTTAGTTCAACAAAATAGAAAAGTATTGATTTTTGATGTTGATTTAGGATTTGCAAATGTGGATGTCTTATTAGGCAGAGCTCCTAAAGAGTCTATTGCTACAATGATTGAAAAAGATTTATCTATATGGGATGTTATTGAAGAAGGTCCAAATGGTTTGTTATTCATTTCAGGAGGCTCTGGATTTAATGATTTGTTTCAGTTGGATGAATCAAAAATGAAGAAATTTTTTAGTGAGTTAAGTACGATTCAAGGGTATGTGGACTATATTATTTTGGATACTGGTGCTGGGTTATCCTATGAAAACTTGCGTTTTATATTAGCTGCTGATGATGTTATTTTAGTAACTACTCCAGAGCCTACTTCGATTACCGATGCCTATTCCGTTGTGAAGATGGTTCATACTAAGAATCAAAACGTACATATGAAGCTAATAATTAACCAATGCACAAGTGAAAAAGAAGGAAAACAAACAGCTGATAACTTTAATAAAGTAACCGAGCAATTTTTAAATAAACAGATTGGAACATTAGGGTATATTCCTATTGATATAAATGTTTCAAATGCTGTAAAAAAGCAAATTCCATTTTTACTTGCATTCCCGAACAGCCATGCTTCACAAGCAATGCAAAATTTGACAAGTGAATTTCTTCAACTACCTGTTCCTTATAAGCTTGGAATCAAAGGATTTTTATTGAAAATGCTTTTTAAGTAGAAGTGCAGCTGTATTTTATAGGTGGTGGTGAGGCTCATGTTAAACAATAAATTGTCAAAAGAGGAACTTGATTTTTGGGAAAGCTGGAAAAAAAATCATGATCCACAAGCAGGTGAATATTTAGTTGAACGTTATCTTCCGTTAGTTGAATATGTAATCCAACGGTTTATGATTAGTTTGCCTAAAACAGTAGATAAAGATGACATACGTAGTTTCGCATTTGAGGGACTACTTGATGCATTTGATAAATTTAATATAGAGCGAGATTTAAAGTTTGAAACGTATGCGTCATGGAGAATTAAAGGGGCAATCATTGACGGCCTTAGGCATAGCGATTGGCTACCTCGTTCTGTAAGGGAAAAAGTGAAAAAAATCGAAAAAGCCTATGCTGTTTTAGAGCAACAGAATAACTACTCTGTTACAGATGAGGAAGTTAGTAGCTATTTGGGTATTACAAAAGCTGAACTGAACAAAACGGTTTCGGAAGCAGCGTTATCAACCATGCTATCTATTGATGAGACTACTTATGATGATCATAAGCAGGTAGGAAAATATAATATGGTTCTAAATGATGCAGGATCTCCAGAACGTTATGTAAACGAGCAAATGGTTAAGGAATCTTTATCACGTGCAATTGAACGGTTACCGGAAAAAGAAAAAATTGTTATTTCCCTATGCTATTATGAGGAACTAAAATTAACTGAGATTGCGGAAGTATTAACTTTGAGTGTTTCTCGAGTCTCTCAACTACATTCGAAAGCAATCATGCGTCTACATACAGCTACATTATCTATACATGAAAATTATTAAGTTTGTAGCATAAGCTTTAGAGGGACAAGGTGATACCTATGGAGAAGTTTCTAATTGGATATCTTATTTTAGTTATTATAGTAAATATGATGTCGTTTATTGTTTTGTCTCAATGTAAAAAGCAAAGAACACAATTGATTGAGGAAACAGATGACATACACCGAAATATGAAAGCATTTGTAGCTAAACTAGAACAAGTAAATAATGAATTGTATCATCAGCTTGTTGACTATAATAAAGTAAAAGAAAGTAAGTTTGAGGATAGGATTAGAATATTGGAAGAAAAACTAGAAAATAGAGATATTAGCACAACGAGCAAAGAATTTATGCCAATTAACCAAGATGACGAAGAACAGACTTACGCCATTACTTCCATTGATAAAGAGCAAGATAATGAAAAAATTTCACAGTTATATAAACAAGGTTTTTCAACAAAACAAATATCCAAATTAGTACAAAGTGATTTTGGGGAAATAGAACTTATTATAAATATGTATAAAAAAAAGCAAAGTTATCAAAAGTAAAATGAGGTGCTTCAGTTGCGTATTGATAGGCAAACGAACTTTCCAAGTGACAGGCTTCAAAAAAGTGTAGTTGAAGTTAAAGTAACCGATACTTTTGCTAATGTAATAAAAAAATCAGAGTCAAAATTACAATTGGATTCATTAAATCAATTAATGAATCGAGTAGATACACAAGGACAAAAGCTTGCGAAACAAAGAACGCTTGATAACCTCATAGAGTATAAGAACTTAGTTAAGAAGTTTATTCGAGAATCATTAAGTTATGGTTTGAAATTATCCGAAAAACAAAGCTTTAATTCAAGTGGTGGTATGAAATCTCATCAATTAGTAGAGGTTATTGATCAAAAATTAATTGAACTGCACGATGAAGTCATAACTAATGAAAAAGAAGGCATTGATACGCTTCGTCAAGTTGGAGAAATTAAAGGCTTGCTAATTAATTTGTATATGTGATCTCAATGAATACATACTATTTAGTAAAATAACCCTCTATATTTCCAAAAAGTAAGGGTTTTTTACAAAGAAACCTATATAATGGAATGACATATGGTTAATATTAAGTACTTTTCTTGGACAGGAAACCGATTATCTTTATTTGAATCATTTTAAATAGAAGAGACCCACCTTGAAAAATGTTGAGCCGTTGTCATTCGTTGCATTAAACCTAGCAAAATAAAGTACAGTGCAATCCACTAGGTATGTGATACGAGATTTTCATAGTAAGGGGAGATGAAATGAGCGAGAATCGTCGCGAGTATTTCCGAGTATTTTTTGATTACTCTATTGATGGAGATATTATAAGGCAAGGGGGGGGCTCCTTGTCCGTAAAAATTGAAAATATTAGTGTGGGAGGCTTAAGATTTACTTCGTCTTACATACTAGATTTGGATGAAAAAGTAATATGTAGTTTTAATATTTTTGATAGTTCTTTTGCTATTGATGGTCTTATTGTTCATAAGTATAAAAAATCTAATTATACTGAATATGGAGTTATGTTTAATATTGATCCAGATACATTTTCTCAATTATTTAAGCAATTAAATTATTATCAAATGCGCCAGAGAAAAGGATTCGAAGAGTAAGTATTAACACTTATTTTCTGTTTTTTTAATTAGTTAATATGATACAAATGACTTAGAGTAAAATTAAATTAAAATACATAGTAAAAAACCGATACAGGATGGAATCCTATATCGGTTTTTTTACATGCTAAAGTATAAAAATCCAAAGGAAATTAAGAAACATTCTACGAGTTGTAATAAAAGTTGCTCTTTGTAGACTTAGTACTATTTTTTGGGAATATTGACAACTAGTGAATCTTTTCATTACCAGTATTCGTAAATGAAACTAGACAGATTATTGTTGTTTATATTAAAGTCATTTAAAAGAGGAGAAAATATCTTGAACTACACTGAAGCTAAGAGTAAATTTTGGGTTTTCGCACTACTATTATTTATTATAGCTCCGTTTGTAATAATGCTAACGCCTATGATTGTTTCGGTTACAGTTTCGGATACTCCTGACAAAATCATCTTTATTCCATTGGGTACAAGTATGATGATGTATGCTTTAGCATTTGTATTTGTAATCGTGCTACTATGTGCTATGTATTTTGCAAAGTCCGTTCTTATTAATAGTGTCACAGGAATCATAGCGATAGTTGGTTTCGTCATCATTTTCAGCTTAGGCGTTCAAAACTACGCTTATTTACATGAGGACTTTATAAAATATCATCCACTTTGGGGTGCAAAAGAAGAATATAAATGGGAAGATCTTACGAATGTAACACACGAGATGTACGACGAAGAAACTGATCGAGATGAAAAATATATTTTCGAGTTTAACGATGGTTATACATTTGAGTTTTTGGTATCCGGAATAGTAGATGGAACTGTTAAAAGTAAGATTTACCATAAGTTGATTGAGCTCGAAGTACCATATAAGGAGTATTAATGGGAGACACTCCAAATTAGAGGCAAATCAATTAAGTAAATTATTTAGGAGTCATCAAAATCTGGCGCACAAGTTTTAATTGATAGTTATAATCATTCTCAATTGAAACACTATATTCTCAATAAATTGTATAATATATTTATATCTGATATGATTAATTTATAATAATTACAATTAACTAATTGGAGGAATTTATTTATGTTACCAACTAAAATGACTGAAGCTTTAAATAAGCAATTTAATAATGAAATGCAGGCAGCCCATGCTTATAAGGCAATGGCGACTTATTTTTCAGATAAAGGGTATCAAGGTTTTGCTAATTTTTATTTAGTGCAAGCTAAAGAAGAAGATTTTCATGCAATGAAGTTTTACCATTTCTTAGTGACAATGGGTGAAAAGCCAGTAATTCGTAAATTAGAGGAACCGAAGAATCACTTTGAGAATGCAGTAAATGTAGTTGAAGAATCATTAGCACAAGAAAGAGCAGTGACTACTGATATCTATACATTGGCTACTCTTGCAGAAGAGTTAAAGCAACATTCTACAAAAACGTTTTTAGACTGGTTTATTAAAGAACAAATGGAGGAAGAAGAAGCTTTCCGCTTAATTCTTGTGAAATTGAATGGCATACAAGAAGGGGGCGAGTTCTTCCTTAAGATGGATGAAGATTTTGCTCAACGAACATTAGAATAAAGATGAAAACCCAGCACATGAACAACTATGTGCTGGGTCTTTTATTTTAATTGCTGGAGGTAATATTGAACTGAGTTTGTTTAAGTAGTTGTAAATATTTCTTCATAATTAAGCTCCTCAACCCATATAAACATAGAGACAAACATCATAAGGGTGATTAATATGTCTTCAATTTGGGTTGTTGGAACTGTGTTTACAACTTTAGGTTTTGGTATCGGTGGAATAATTGCCATGTTTTTAAAAGGAGTTCAGAAGCAAACCGATGCAGTTTATAGTATTTGTGCAGGTTTAATTCTAGGATTAATAAGTTTTGAAGTTGCCCCTGAGGCAATAAAGCTAGGCAATTGGATTACTTTTTCATTTGGTATTTTAATAGGAGTAGTCATATACCAGTTTATACATAAATCATTTAAGGTTTTACTCGTTCCTGCTAAAAGTGGAGCAAAACGTTCTTCATTATACACCGGCATGATGCTGATGATTTTCATTACATTTCATAACCTGCCAATAGGGATTATATTAGGTTCAAATCAGGAGGCCACTTTAAGTCTTTCTATCCTTAAAACGATATTCCTTCACAATATTCCAGAAGGAATCATTGTATTTACACCTTTATTTATGGCTGGATTAGGAATTTGGACGTTGGTTTTTTTTTCAATTATAGTTGCATTACCAGTAGGTTTGGGTGCTTATTTTGGAAGTACATTACATATTGACAATCCCTTTTTCTGGTCTGTTTTTATCAGTATGTCAATTGGAATGATTTATATGGTAACGGTAAAAGAAATATTAACCGACTCAATAAAAGCATCGACTTCCATTCGTGTTTTTCTCTTAGCTGCTATTGGTTTTTGTTGCATAGGAGCGTATTTCGTTTTTATCTAAAGTTGGTTCAAATTTATACAGCTAAATTAAAAACAGAAAGTCCACAAAGATTTAGTGGATTTTCTGTTTTTTTGCTTCTTGTCCTTTTGAAATACTGGGTAGAAAGGGGGGAATTATTCATTTCCGCTAAAGGATCTCTGAGTGTTATTTTGTAAGAGGCATTTGTTACCTTCTTTAAACATAGCATGTACCGAAAAGGTGGTGCTATTATTGAGTGATTTTCATGTGTATGCTTTAGTATTAATTAGTGTTGTTACACTTATATCCATCCTATTAAGTCTCAAACGGAAAGCTAATTTCCCACACATGACCGGTATGATTATGTCCATGTTCCTAGGGATGAATGTTGGATTAACGGCTGGTGTGTCGTTAGGTACTGTATATCAAGGGGATTTATTTTTTTCTACAATTGTAGGAATGGCTATCGGTATACTAGCAGGTGCATTATGTGGAATTTGTTTTGGTCTACTGTCACTGCTAGAAGGGTTTATGGCTGGTTTGATGGGCGGTATGATGGGTGCGATGTTAGGAGAAATGATTGCAGTTGAACAAGCAATTGTATTTATAAAGATTTTTTTAGTTCTATCTGTATGTACGTTATTTTTATTGATTATACTATCCACACCGAACTTGGCACTAATTCAGAATAAGAGTTGGTTTTTTAAGCCCGTATTAACCTTTTTGTTAGTTGGTGGGGTTATAGTTTTAGGGAATTCATTAAACAAGGAGATAGAACCTTCTATTCCTCATAATCACAAACAATCTATACAAGCTACATCTGAAAAGCAAAAAGAAATTCAAACGATTGTTATTGAAACTGCTGGTATGAAGTACTCACCACAAGATATTGTTGTGGAAAAAAATAGTACCTTTACATTGCAATTAAAAAATTCGGATCAAATAGACCATGACATTGAAATTAAAACTTCGGCATTTACTATGATACGTGAATCTAATCACCATAAGATAGATCACAACATGATTCATTTGCATGCACAACCCCAGATGACAAGTGAACTAACATTGTCTATGAATGAAGTTGGAACATATACATTTTATTGTACATTACCTGGGCATCGAGAGAACGGGATGGTCGGTCAGTTAGTAGTAAAATAGAGAATTTTATTATAATCATTCTACTTTACATACCCCCTATAGGTACGTTATGATGAACGTAATCAAGATTGGAGGCGGGTTTAATGGATAATACAACAAAAGAAACAATGATTAAACCTGTAGTCTCTAATGCATCTTGTAGAAAAAGTAATCATCCTGAATCGGTAAAAACAGATTTAGTTCATCGATTAAACCGTATTGAAGGTCAAGTTCGAGGAATTAAGGGTATGGTAGATAAAGATGTGTATTGTGATGATATTATTACGCAACTTTCTGCTACTCAGTCTGCATTAAATAGTGTAGCAAAAGTTCTTTTACAAGGGCATTTAAAGGGCTGTGTAGTTGACCGATTAGCTGAAGGCGATGAAGAAATTCTCGATGAATTATTAGTAACCATTCAAAAATTAATGAAAAAATAAAAGGAGGAAAACAAAATGACTAATCAAGTTACTTTGCAAGTACAAGGAATGTCTTGCGGACATTGCGTGAAATCAATTGAAAATAGCGTAGGTGCAATGAACGGTGTGGAAAAAGTGAATGTTGAATTAAATAATGGGACAGTAGATGTGGAATTTAATAGCAATAAAGTAGATGTTCAAAAGATTACAGATACAATTGAAGATCAAGGATACACTGTAGGGGCTTAATAAGAAAAGTGCTGCGTAGATCGCAGTATTTTTTTAAATTCATTAATAGTGTTGATTTCCGTTTCAGGCGGACGCTTTCCGCGGGGCGGGCGGTGAGCCTCCTCGGTCGCTTCGCGATCTGCGGGGTCTCACCTGTCCCGCTGGAGTCGCCGCCTTCCACTACAATCTATGAAGTGAGTAAGTAAGCAACAAGAAAATCTATCAATTGCTTATTGCTAAGACACGAATGATTCTAAGTTAAGTTAGAGATAGAACCAACCTATAATCGTAGTTGGCATCTATATTAGTTGATTGAAGCGCAGGTGGCGACTTCTGCGGAAATAGCATGAACTGAAGACCCCGCAGGAGCACATGTTTTTGCAGTGACGAGGAGACTGAAGCCATGCCCGCGAAAAGCGTCCACCGTAGCGGAAATCAACAGGCTACTATGGTTACTCTTCTTAAAAGGACCGGGCGTACTTTGCCCGGTTTTTCTTAAAATTGATATATACCCCTATAAGGTATGGAGGGAGTGAAGTGAAATGACTGAAAAAAAGACGGATATAGCCATAACCGGAATGACGTGTGCGGCTTGTGCGAATCGAATAGAAAAAGGATTACAACGAATGGAAGGCGTCACAGATGCAACGGTTAATTTTGCAACTGAGAAAGCCAATGTCTCGTTTAACGCAGATCAAACGAATATGGCATCATTACAAGATAAAATCAGAACTCTTGGATATGACGTAGTAAAGGAAGAAATAGATTTAAATATAATAGGAATGACATGTGCAGCTTGTTCCACACGAATTGAAAAAGGTCTTAATCGCATGGAGGGAGTTCAAAATGCAACGGTCAATTTGGCTTTGGAAACAGGTCATGTGTCTTTTGATCCTAGTGTTTTGTCATCAAGTGATTTAATAAAGAAAGTTCAATTACTCGGTTACAATGCTGAATTTAAAAATGAACAGCACGGAGAAAAAGTGGATCACCGTAAAGTGGAAATTAAAAAGAAAACTCGACTATTTTTAATTTCCGCGTTATTATCTCTTCCGCTTTTATGGACAATGGTGTCCCACTTCTCGTTTACGGTGTGGATGTATGTGCCAGAGTTTTTAATGAACCCCTTTGTACAATGGGCACTTGCAACTCCAGTCCAGTTTTGGATAGGATGGACCTTTTATAAAGGTGCTTATTTTGCCCTACGAAATAAAAGTGCCAATATGGATGTACTAGTTGCTTTAGGTACATCCGCTGCTTATTTTTATAGTGTGTATCTTGTGTTAACAAATTTGGAACATATGGGCACTCATAGTGTTGGGTTATATTTTGAAACGAGTGCAGTGTTAATCACCTTGATTATTCTGGGTAAAGTGTTTGAAGCACGAGCAAAGGGTCGTACTTCAGATGCTATTCAAAAGCTAATGAAGCTCCAACCTAAAATGGCATTTGTAGAGCGAGATGGCACTACACAAGAAATACCAATAGATGACGTCCGTATTGGAGACGTCTTGATGATAAAACCAGGTTCATCCATCCCTGTTGACGCAGAAGTCGTCTCAGGTAATTCTGCAGTAGATGAATCAATGTTAACTGGAGAGAGCTTGCCAGTAGATAAATCCACTGGTGACGTGGTTTATGCAGCAACCGTTAATGCAAATGGCATATTGCGTGTGAAAGCTCAGGGTATTGGTAAAGATACGGTTCTATCAAATATTATCCGTGTAGTTGAAGAAGCACAGGGCTCAAAAGCTCCTATTCAACGACTAGCTGATCAAATTTCAGGGATTTTCGTGCCAATCGTTGTGGGTATTGCAGTCCTTACGTTTATCGGATGGTATTTCATTTTTTCTCCAGGTGATTTTGCAAGTGCGTTAGAAAGTACAATTGCTGTGCTTGTAATCGCTTGTCCTTGTGCACTTGGCTTAGCAACTCCTACTTCTATTATGGCTGGATCTGGTCGTGCTGCAGAACTTGGTGTGTTGTTTAAGACTGCCGAAGCTATGGAAAATACAAAACACATCGACACGATTGTGTTAGATAAAACGGGAACAATCACCAATGGTCGACCGCAAGTAACTGAATTTGAAGTGGTTGAAGGGTTTGAACGCAACCGCATTGTTTCGCTTGCAGCGTCAGCAGAAAGTCAATCGGAACATCCTGTTTCTACAGCGATTACTACGTATGGAGAAAATGCAAAACTGCCAGTGGAATCATTTGAAGCTATTCCGGGACATGGTATCCGTTCAGTCGTGGATGGTCAAAATGTTCTCATTGGAACACGGAAATTAATGAATGAGGAACATGTAATATTGGGTCAAACGATTGCGGATGATTTAGAATCTCAAGGTAAAACCGTTATGTTCATGGCTGTAGATGGGACTTACGCAGGGTTAATTGCGGTTGCAGACACAGTAAAAGATTCTTCAGAAGCAGCTATATTAGAAATGAAAAAATTAGGATTACATGTGGTGATGTTAACAGGAGATCAAGAGGGTACTGCACGTGCAATTGCAGCACAAGTTGGCATAGACGAAGTATTCGCTGGCGTTTTACCAGCAGAAAAAGCGAATGTTGTGGCGAAGTTAAAAGCGCAAGGTCGACGAGTGGCAATGGCAGGTGACGGACTTAATGATGCACCTGCTTTAGCAACAGCAGATGTTGGTATGGCAATGGGGACAGGCACAGCCGTTGCGATGGAAGCGGCAGATATAACCTTGATGCAAGGGGATTTAATGCGTGCGGTTGATGCAATTCAAATGAGTCGATTGACTGTACGTAATATTAAACAAAACTTATTTTGGGCTTTAGCCTACAATGCAGTAGGGATACCTATTGCAGCTGCAGGATTTTTGGCTCCTTGGCTAGCGGGAGCAGCCATGGCATTTAGCTCGGTATCGGTTGTTTTGAATGCGTTACGTTTACAACGTGCAAAAATGACCAAGTAAATAATGATAGAAAAAAACAAGCATCCTAGGATGCTTGTTTTTTAAATGAATAAGCAAGTATAATTTGATCGCTACTTATTATAATTCAAAAGCAGGCGAAGTCTTTGAGCCATCATTATTGAAGGGAAGTACAGATATCACTTCATATAACGATGCTCCATCAGACTATTCAAATTAGAGATTTCCTGTAATAATCCCTCGCCGATATTCGTTTCTCTCACCTTTTTTCTCTTCAGCTCTTCGTCCACCAATCTTTTTACAGACAATACATCGGTTTCATTGCTTAAAACTTCTTCTTTTGAAATAAAAAGCTGATGGGCGACCAGCTCCATGCCATAGGAATTGTACAATAGCGTGTATCCCGCTATCCCTGTTGTTGATTGATAAGCTTTGGAAAAACCGCCATCGATAACTATCATCTTCCCATTCGCTTTAATCGGATTTTCTCCATCAATTTCTTTCACCGGCGTATGCCCATTGATAATACGGCCAAGTTTGGGATTCAAATCAAATTCAGCGAGCATCTTACGGCATATTCCCTCATCTTCGCGCAAATAGTAATAAGGATTTTTCCTTTCCTTATGCGTTTCTTTTTCTTTAATAAAGTACCGCTCAAAGGTTGTCATCTCTCTTTTTCCAAAGAGGGAGGAATTTTCTCCTGTCCATAGGTACCACACCATATCGGTCGCAAAGTCATCTGTTTCTTCGGGATGGGCAAAGGCATATCGGAGAAAACGCTCGAAGACATCCAGCAACTCACGGCCAGCATACGTTTTACCCTCAATCTCCATTTTTTTCATATTTCCGATTTCATCTAGCGGAATGCAGCCATGTATCAATAAATTCCCGTTATATTTCAAATAAAGACTACCTTTTTTCATTAGAAAATTCATATGTCTGGCTAGTTTTTCTGAATGCTGGACAGAAAACAACAATTTATCCATGACTTGTTTTTCTTCTTCTAACAATTCTTCAGGCTTCTCCGGATTGATCGTCGCAAAACAAATGTTCTCAAGCGGATACGTTTTCCCGTGAAGTGTCGCTTCGTTTTTGTCGTAATTTATTTTCTCAAGCAAGAGCCGATCCGACATATCAAAGCACGGGCGTCTTTTGATGATCGGGCTTTCCAGCTTAAACTGAATGATGGAAATGGCTTGATGAATTTTGGTAATTTGCAGCTGTTCTTGCTCGGTTAGTTTTTCATTTGAAATTCTCTTTGGGCGAAAAACCGGATTGTCATCATAGTATTTTTCTGCAAGGTTCAGAAGCGGCCTCAGATTGATTCCATACACATCTTCAATAATATCTAAATTATTGTAGCGGGCGCATATCCGGATGATATTCGCCAGACATACCTTAGAACCGGCAAAAGCACCTAACCATAGGACATCATGGTTCCCCCACTGAATATCAACGGAATGATAATTGATGAGCGTATCGACAATTTTGTGAGGAGCGGGACCTCGGTCATAAATATCCCCTACAACATGAAGATGGTCCACAACCAATCGCTGAGTGGTATAAGCAAGACCAATAATCAGTTTATCAGCTTGGCCAAGGGAAATAATTTTCTCGACCATTTTAGTATAATAATCTTTCTTGTTTTTGAGCTCGTCCGTCTTATACAATAACTCTTCAATAATATAAACAAATTGTGTAGGCAAAGCTCTACGTAATTTCGAACGTGTATTCTTGGAAGAAGCGTATGAGACAAGCTTCATCATACGCTCGATCATTACTATGTACCATTCTTGCAATTCCTTTTTACTGCTAAAATTGCTTTTTATTAACTGTAATTTCTCCTCTGGATAATAAACGAATGTCGCAAATTCATTTAGCTCATTTTCATGCAATTCATCTTTGAAAAGGTCTCTGATTTTCACTTTTACATTTCCGGAACCATTCCGCAGCACATGCTGAAATGCCTGGTACTCGCCGTGTAAATCACTCACAAAATGTTCCGTTCCCTTAGGCAAATTCAGAATGGCTTCAAGATTAATGATTTCAGTGACCACTTTTTCTTCACTGTTATATTTTTGCGCTAACAAATCTAAGTATTTTAAATTTAACATGAGGTACCCCCTTTTTAATGTTGGTTTTTATTCTTTTATATGAAGAAAACTTCTTATCTTCTTGTGTAAAAAATCGCTCTTCTACTAACTATTCAAAGTGTATTTCTACATTATCTAAGTAATCTTTAGTTGCGTAAGTTAGACCTTCAATTATATTTTATTATAACAGGAGATTTCTATACGAGACTTATCCTATCAGAGGGTCTGTTAGTTTAAATAGAAAACTTTTATTATCTTATTTATATTAACATTAATTCCTAATTTATGAATTTATCAAAAGCTCTTTAATATAACCTCCATGTAACAAAACTCATGCACTTTACAACCCGGTTCAGCAAATGAATCGATGTTTGAAGGAAGGATCATCCAGTTTCATGTTCAACTAACGGATTCATATCGCACTGAATAGGAAGTAATATGTAATTTGGAACTATTTTCAATTGTATTCGTATAAAAGATAAAATAGTTCTAGCAAGAATTAGATGGGGGAGTATAATAGTTTGAAAATTGAAATAGAAAATCGGGTTCCAAGCACATGAAACACCTGAAATAATGATCAATTATACATTGGAATAGGCACAACAAATATTGAACGAGAAGGATATTATGTTGGTTGGATTTTAGTTAATTATCTCTTGGAAAATGGTTGGACATTAAAGAGATAGCATACATTCCTGAAGATTTAGCTATATTTGTTCGCGAAAATACTCAAAAGTATTTAACACAAAAAGTATAAATAAAGTAATTTAACGAGAATTGAACTAGTGTTTTAGTTGAACAACAGGCTTCCTTTTACATGTTTTTTTAATGAACCTAGTTGGTTACTTCCCAATTGTGATGTTATGTCAACCTAGTGTGTATATGCGATACAACGAGGAGTTTAGTTGAATAATTTATTTCTTAAAATGAGCTAAATTATATATAAAAAGAATTTAAGGAGTGATATTAATTGGGGTTTTTTTATCAAGATGGGTTTAGATTTTATGAAAAAGAAAGGAAAACAATAGTAATTGACGATAAAAAACTTGAATCTTACATAACCTATATTAATTATAATCAGATAAAATCTATTGGACTTAACGGTCTCTATTACCATCAGACTGATGTTAACTTTCTGGAAAAGTGCCCGCATATAGAGGAAGTTAATATTAATGATTCTTTAATCATAGATCATTCCAAACTTTATTCACTAAAAAATTTAAAGATACTTTCATTTGACGAGCCTAAAAAGGAATTAGACTTGTCTGTTTTTTCAAATACACTTGAAGAATTGTATATTGAACACAATAAACATGTGAAGAAAATAGAAACTTGTGTAAATTTAATCAGCCTGATAATTTGGAAATATAAACCGGAATCTAAAAATCTAGAGGGTTTAATAAATCTTAAACAATTACAGGAGTTGTCTATAATACAAGGTAATGTTACCTCCTTAAAGGGAAGTAGGGCATTTATAAAGTTAGTTAAATTGGAGATATGTTATTTAAGAAACTTTAAGTATATTGATGAAGTCGAGAACAATTCAAAAACCTTACAGAGCATTACGTTCGAACATTGTAGAAAAATTGAAAATCATAGTTATGTTGCTTGCTTAAAAGAGTTAAAAACTCTCCATTTATCTAGTTGTGGTGACATAAAAAACTTAAAATTCGTTAGTGAATTACCTAAATTGAAACACCTAAGTTTTATTGATTCTAATGTTATCGATGGGGATATTACACCTTGTGTTGGAATAGACTGGGTGGCTTTTAACAACAAAAGACATTATAACCGTACGTTTGAAGAAATAAATCCTAATTTTGAAAGTGGTTTGGAATAAAATAAGTTTTCTTCACAGTGAAAGAATAGATATGTTAAGCATCGCTTCGCATTTTTTATTGAGCTAACGGGCTGCCTTTATGTTTCTTATGGTCTAGATTTTAATCGTGTATATATACTTAGTGTCGTTTAGGTTACTGAACTTAGATTGTTGAACGAGTTCTTGAAAATTAATGAAAGAGAGTTAACCCTAACAAAACACTGTAAATATAAGGTGTTCAGTAACTCCTATTTTTCTGAACAACGCTTTGATTTCCCTTATTTCACCCTCTATTTCAACCTGCGTTGTATTACTTAGCATGCAAGTTGAGTATGTAAATCGAGGTTTTACGGACGGAAAGATTAATATAGTAAGCTCATCTCTTGTTTTGACTAGTACAGAAATCTAAATTATTTTCCACTTTTACTCAATTCGACATTTTTCACAAGAACAATGAAGTAATATGTTGATATAATATGTTCTACGAATATAATACTGGACTTTAGAAAAGGAGAATGATAAAAAATATGCACAGTAAAATGTTCTTATTAGGGCAAATAATGTTGAAAAAGAAAGTTATGTACCATAGAGCAAAGCATTTTGGGTTTACGCACGCTAATGTAGTAGCATGTAGTCAAGAACTCGACGTATTACTCAATCAATACCAAGAAATAAATTGATATTATTGAGGTGATTAAGTTTATATTTTTTTTTGGTTTAAAAACACCTATAAGTAACTAAATATAAACTAAAATCGCAACCATACGATCGTGTGATTGCGATTTTTTGTATTATCTACGTGAGCACACAGTAATAAGCAAGTGAAAATAGTCATTGCTATGAAAGATATCCAACTTCTGATTCACTTGAGTCTTCTTGGAAGTCTAATTGCTTGTTGATCCTACCGAGTACTGTGCAGTGAACAATGCAGAAATCCCGGTAGTACCTGTATGAGAAGTTGATGTTGAATTATAAAAATTGCCGTTCACTATATAGTAGAAGTGACCATTGAAAAGTTCGACACTTATTGAGCCTGAAAAAGAAATTGGGTTGGGCTTAAACTCTTGATGAGCATGAACAAGCGCTTGCAGCCCTTGCCCGATTCTTTGAATATGGGGAAGCTTTTGATTTAAATCGCCTATACAAGGAAGTAGATCTTGAGTGGATTCCTTTTGCGTTGGAAAGGTTACAGACGTATTTATATGAAGACACCTATCTGGCGAAGACTCAGAAATCATTAATCATCAGAGATCCTAGCGACTTATTGAGCCAGAAGGATTTCGCCGAGCTGATGAATGAGTATGGCAGCAACATGGATGTGAAAAAAATCCACATGTATCGCAAAAGAGGAAAGCTACCTAAAGAGACAGTTATGATTGGGGGTAAACCTTACTGGATTAAAGAAAAAGTTGAAACCTATATTAAAACATCGGGAGTTAAACCCATTTGAAAAATACGCCTTCTGCATATTGATGCTGAAGGTGTTTTTTTGTACCGTTTGTCATCATTATCGATACTTAACAAACCCAGTAAGATTTAATTACAATGATTTTATTCTGCTTTATGACCGCCAATTAATTTATTCTCGACGGATGTTTTGCGAGGAATCACTTATTCATATTTAATATTTTCTTTAATATCAAACTAATTAAAACTCCAGGGAAAACACATATTATTGGAAACCAAACCGGGCCAAACAATACTCCGAATAACTCAAATCTGGCTGAATAAATAACAGCTATAGTTAAAAAGTAAGACAAAAGTAAAAAAGGAAGAAATGAATAGGGTTCCTTGCCTCCTCCGGCATCTTTAAATGCATCCCACATTGCAAAGAAGTACAGACAAGGATAAAACAAAAGCCATTGATAGTCGGTTTGTTGAATCGCTTTTCCAATTTCTCCATTAAAACTTAGCATAATTACTTCATTTAAATTAGATTGCACATTAATGACTACTTCACATAGGATAAAGAAGAATCCTTTTAGGTACCTCCCATTAAGTAACTGTCCGAAACCAGGAAGAGCTATGCTCCAAAGTAATTTTTCCTTAGCATCCATATCATTTTACCCTTTTACTCGATGGGATGCTAAAGGAGGCTGTTCAAACCATCCATTTTTTATCATGATGTTTAGTCCGTCTTCAGAATACTTTAAAACCTCTGCTATCAAGCGTGAATAATCAACGGTTAAGTCACTTCTCATACTTGTAGAAATTGATACGCCGTAGTTTCCTGCACCCCCTGCGCTTATAAATCCGAGATGATACATCATCAACTTATCAGAAAAAGGTGATTCTGTAGAATCGGTTACGTCCTGATTGCTAGACAATGGAAGAGGAATGGTAATTGATTGATTTTCTAAATAATCTCCAAACACTTTAACATGCTTTAAGGCAATATCAATTCCTCTTGAAAAATAATCACGTAGTTCTTTCGAATCAGCTACTTGAGCAAATCCAACCCCCATGCAGAAACCGAGATTATTTGTTAAAATATTTGTATATAAATTTGCAACTTCAATTCCTAAAAGTGGTCTTTTGCCCAACATTTCTAAGATAAAAGATTGTTTATGAACAAATTCTACTTTTGTTGGGTATGGTATGGATGGAGGACGAGTAGCCAATCCTTTTTCCAACAAAACCCGAGTAGTCTCATTATTTAATTCAACTAAAGAAGCGATACACTGCGAGTTAAAGGAAAGAATATCTTCCCGAAAAATTGAAGATAATGCAACTGAATAAGTCGCTAATCCAACTTTAGTTATGCCTTTTACGTAGTTTAAACAAAACGTATCTGAATACAAACGTTTCGCTTTTAAATTTACATCTTCTTCTGTAAAACCAAGTGGGATTGGTATTTCTTCGTCTGTAAAAATTCCCCGTACTATTTCAACATGCTGTTGAGATAGGTTTAATGTATGTTCAACGATTGTTTTTATATTCTTGTCTTGTATATGTTGCAGGAAATACTTATTTACACAAATAGATAAGGTATCACCAAGATAGATTCCCCATAAAAAACTTATTTCAGAAGAAGTTAATTGAGTATCATGCGTTATTTTCAATTTAACCATCCTTTCATTACTCAGATATGAAATTAGAATGTCCTAATCTCCGCTAGATATTCCTGCAGGTGGAATCACTTAGGGAAATGAAATACTCAAGAGAAGGGAGATTAAAAAAGGCGACCTATTGTAAATGGTAGGTCGCCGTTTTCTTCATATCTCAGTGTATTACTAACCCAATAACCCCTTGCGCAACATCGTCCATTTATAGAAATGGTTGAAACTGAATTTTCTATGATTATTTATTCAACACTAGTGGTATATAACAAGTAGATTAATTTAAAAAGCAATATAAAAAAGACACTGAAAATTTCAGTGTCTTCCCATTGAAACAATATTAGCAGGATTAAATTGAAATTATTGTTTATCTTCAATAAAAATACAAACACGGATAAAACATGAGTCACGCGTCAATTGTTATCAATTTCCCGTTTTAAAATTGACCAAAGCCAGCAAGTGCAAACTTTATAATAGGTTTTTTGGGGTGTAATCACATTATTCTAACCTTTAGCCAAATTTTTTCTGTCTGGAGATGATGGCGGTTTTTCCATCCAACCATTACTAATCATAATGTTTGCGCCATCTTCTGCATACTCCCCGATTTCTGTTAATAAACGGGTATAGGCAGCCCCTAAATCTCTTCTTGGACTTGCCCCTAAGGATGCGCCATAATACCCTATACCTGCTGCATTAAGCGCACTGACATGGAATGTCATGAGCTTATCTGAGAAAGGAGATACTTTTGAAAGTGTTGGTGCGGTATCCGAAGTCATAGGTGTAACTAAATTATCTTCAATTAAAATATTCGTAAATACTGCACAATGATGTTTCGAAACTTCTGCCCCTCGCACAAAAAATTGACGAACATTTTTTGAACTAGCCACTTGGCTAAACCCTGTTAATAATGAACTCCCTAGCACATTTCGTTGCAAATTAAAAAATAAATGTGAGATTTCAACCGTTGTCAGTTGTCTTTCATCACCAACCCAACCAGCTAAAAAGTGTTGTTTTTGTACAAACTCAACCTGATCGGAATATGGTATATAAGGTGGGCGAACCAGGACTCCTTTGTTTAACATAAGGTCGGTAGAACGATTAAAAAGCTCTGCAGAAGAATACAAACATGATGTATAAAAATCCCTAATATCTTTTCTTGATGAATTAGGTAATGCCACACTATAAGCGTTTAGACCCAATGTACCCATATTTGCCATATAATACAACATAAAGACGTCTGAAAAAAGTCTCGGTGCATTTACATTTACATCCTGCTCCGTAAAACCCATAGGAATAGGATGTTGTTCAGCATGTAAGATTTCCTTGATCACTCTTATATGATCTACCGATAACTCTAAAGCATATTCTAAAATAGAGCGTATTTTTCGGTCCTCTACTGTATTCAATAAATAAGAAATTGTACAAATACCTAATGTATCGTTTTGAAATTGTCCCCATAACAAGCCAATTTCAGAAGATGTTAAATTAGGATTATGATTATCTTCCATCTAAATACCTCCTTTTACATATAAATTATGTGTCACTTTAGTCGATATTATGCACTTAGATTATTAACAAAGTCCGACACTAAATTATTAGTGTCGGACTTTTGCCATTTGAGATACAATATATGTAAGAACGTTCAATATTCAACGTTTTCTGAACATAACCCTGCAGATGTATTCATTCCTCAGAAAGATACCTGGACACCTTTTTAACCAAACGAGCCAGAAAGTAAAACCCAAATCACAGCGCTATGTGATTTGGGTTTTTTAGTTAAAAATGTAGGTGCAAATCAATTTTAATAATAGTACATTAGTAGTAAAAGGAGTTGGCGAAATTATGAAATTATTCAAAGTCATTTTAGTGATTATTCTCTCTGTCGGTTTGCTACCTAGTACGTCTGATGCCGCAACAAAAACATTGAAAGTGCATTTTATTAATGTAGGACAAGGGGATGCTACGTATATTAAGATGCCAGGTGGAGAAGACGTCTTAATAGATGGGGGAGACAAGGGCAAGGGGATGAGGTTATTGCTTTTTTGAAAAAACAAAAAGTAGATGATATTGAAATTATGATTGCTACTCACCCAGATGCTGATCATCTCGGTGGTTTGGATGAGGTATTAAAAGCATTTAAAGTTGAATCCGTGTATGCACCAAAAGTATCACATACAACTCAAGCCTATAAAAACTTCTTACTTGCTGTAAAAAATGAAAAATTAACGATTAAAACCGCGAAAGCAGGGGTTAAACTTCCACTTAAATCCGTTACTGCAAAATTCGTTGCTCCTGTAAGAGACTATAATAAAAGTGATTTGAACAACTGGAGTGCTGTTTTACATGTAACTTATAATAAAAACAAATTCCTTTTTGCTGGTGATGCTGAAAAGGCTTCAGAAACTGATATGGTCAAAACGAAACAAACATTACAAGCTGACGTACTTAAAGCCGGACATCATGGAGCTAAAACGTCTTCTAATGCAGACTTCTTGAAAGTAGTTAAACCCAAATATGCGATTATTAGTGTGGGTAAAAACGCTTATGGTCATCCAACGACAGAGGTTTTAATCGGTTTAAAGCGATTAAAGCAACAGTATATCGAACAGATAAAAAAGGCAATATTACTGTAACTAGTGATGGTACAAAAATTTCGATACTTACAGAAAAGAAGTGACTTTATGAAAGGAATAATTGATCGGTTTGAAGGAAATCTTGTCGTCGTGGAAATTGAAGGAATAACAAAAGATTATCCGAAAAGTATATTCCCTACAGAAGCAAAGCCAGGAGATGTCGTTCTCATCTCAAACAGCGAAGTAGTTATTCAAAGGGAAGAAACAGAAGAGTTACGGAAAGAGATTGAACAATTAATGGAAGACGTGTGGGAAGATTAAGAGAAGAGAGGTACCAGGCCTTTGCCTGGTACCTTTTTAATTCCGTTTCTTACTTTTCATAGTCCATCCAAAGCAAACAGCCCCTAAACGTGACGGGGACTTTCTAAGTGAGTTGTTGAATGACTTTTCAAGCAAGGAATGTTTGGAAATTAGTTTATGAAAGATATCCAACTTCTGATTTACTTGAATCTTCTTGGGCGTTCATCATAAAGAGCAATTCAAGTGCAGACATGTTCGGAAGACTTTTCAGAAACGATTGGGCAGCATCATAATTCATAAATGTAAAAGCTTGTAGTTCATCTTTAAAAGCCCATATTAATTATCAGGCGTTTAGCACACCACTTAATCCTCCGATATCTATCAGTCAGAACATAACTTCTTATGAGGATTCTAGAACAAGATACTGAACATACAATCAGCACAGGGAAAGGGAGAACAATAATGTCAATACAACCATTTAATGAAGCAGTTATTGCTGAAGCGAAAGCACATGTAGATCAATTGACGAAGCCATTAGGAAGCCTTGGGAGAATAGAGGAGCTGGCATTACAGCTTGTAGGTATTACTGGAGAAACTCGACCTGTGGTTGAAAAACCAGTAATTATTGTCGCAGCCGCTGATCATGGAATTGTTGCAGAAGGTGTATCCGCTTATCCTCAAGAGGTAACAGCATTAATGATTAATAATTTTGTTCAAGGTGGAGCAGCCATTAATGTCTTTGGCCGTCAAATAGGCGCAAGGGTCATAGTAGCAGATATCGGTGTAAACGCGGATATAAGTGAACAGCCAATTACTCACCATAAGATTCGTTTCGGAACACGAAACTTTTTTGTAGAAGATGCGATGACTGAAGAAGAAGCCTTAGCCGCTATTAAAGTTGGGCGTGAGCTTGCTAGTCAACAAGTAAGCGAGGGACATCGTCTTCTAATTGCTGGAGAAATGGGAATTGGTAATACCTCTGCCTCAAGTGCCCTAGTCGCTGCAATCACGGGTGCAAACGTTGAAGAAGTTGTTGGCACTGGAACAGGAATTGACCAAGAAGCGAAACTTAGAAAAATAGCGATTATTGAAAAGGCGATTCAAAAAAGAGGGATTGATGCTCATACCGCACCATTAGCGATATTGGCAAAAGTAGGAGGGCTTGAAATTGCCGCTTTGGCAGGAGTGATTCTTGAAGGGGCTGAAAGACATATTCCTGTCTTGGTTGATGGGTTTATTTCCTCAACAGCTGCTCTTGTCGCAGCTGAGCTTGATCCCGCTGTTCGTCCCTATCTGATAATTGCGCATCAATCTGTAGAGGAAGGACATAGGATTTTGACTGATTATCTAGGAATAAAACCGTTACTTCAGCTTAATTTACGCCTTGGAGAAGGGACGGGTGCAGCGCTTGCCTATCCACTTGTCGAAGCTGCATCACGGATGGTTAGTGAAATGGCAACCTTTAAAGATTTAGGATTATAATCAGGAGGAACAAGTGACAAAAGCCGGGTCTTGCCACTGGAAAAGATTTAAGGAGATATGAGTTTATAATTTTTAATTACCTACATTGTTGATTTAACTAATAATCAATACTGAAAGGAGTTAAGAAAGTGATTTCACTACCAGAGAAATTGAACCTGCTACAAACCGTTTCTGATATCTCAGAGTATGCAAACTTTATGGTGCTTGAAGGGGAACTATTTATTGATTTAGAAAATGAACAAACTATCTCTTTACTCCCAGGTGAAATATTTAAAGTACCGGCTTTCACACAACATAGAACTCGCTCAACTATAAGAACAGTAAATCTTTGTTTTGAAACTAAAGAAAAAGATATAAAAGGAAATTCTTAAGTGCCAGATGAACTGAATCCCGAATAGTGGACACTTTAAAAACCCCTATTCGGGTTTTTTTGTGTTTACAAAAGTATTAAAAGAAACATTTTCATCAAAGAAAACACAACACAAAAGAGAAGTAAATAAAAGGAGGAAGAGGCGAGTTTTTGCCACTTTCTCCTTTACGTGATTGATGAGAAATGATGCATTAAATAAGTTGAAATGAAAAAGCCAAACAGAATGTTCATCAGGTAGACAGGGGATTACGATATTCTTCCAAAAATACACGATTAATTGAGGTTTAAGGATTTTCACCATCGGTTACAAAATGCCATTTGGTGTCTTTACAAGTCTTTTAATGAGCCACATTTGAGCAATGGTGGTGATGGCAATTCCGTACGCCCTATTATGCTGGGACAATTTTAAGTAAGTATAACTTAAAAATTTTTGGGGATTCTATATAGGTATCAATATTCTTATACATCTTTAGGAGATATTTTTTCATGCACTCCCAAAACACGATGAACAAAAGTCTGATTCAAACCGTGCGCCTGGAACTCATCAAAATAGCCGGTCGAACGATCCGTTACAAAACGGTATTTGACCTTCAAATTGAGTTTATGGTCCCGTTATGGCGGATTAACAACTCCCTCGTTTCGGCTGAGAAAGTCCTCAACTAAACAAAGGTAAGGTAAAAAAACCTACCCTCGAACAGGGGGATGTCTTCCTTTTTATGTTCCCGAAGAGATCAACGAATAAAAAAAGAAATTCATCCCCAAAATTCACTTCATCTGATTAAAAAAAACTTGATTTTGAGTGTTCTAAGAGCGTTTTCCAGAAATCACTTTATGAATAATTCAGAAAATACATATCTTTCATACATTGTGTAAAAATCAAATCAATCATTTAGGGGAGATGGAATATTTGAAAATATTCAACCGCACCCAAAAAAAAGTAAAATCAAATTCCACCAATTTAATCAATTCAAATAGGGATCTAGGACAAAAAGGATCGTTAAAAATGGATCTTCAAGAAAACATTCGCCAGATCAAAGAATCCTTTGGAAACAGTCCGGATCTAGTAATTAGAGAAATTTCGATTGGTAAGCAAGTTAATATACCAGCAGCTGTAATCTATACCGAAGGTTTGGCGGATAGCAAATCCGTGAATCACTTTATTATGGAATCTTTAATGAAGGATATTTGGGAAAGCAAACACGATTCGCCAAGGTTCACCAACCAAAATATCCTGCGACTTTTGAAAGAGTCCGTTCTCACGGTAGGCGATATTAAAGATGTTTCAGATTTTGCAACACTACTTACTTCCATCTTATCAGGAAATACAGCCATTCTGATAGATGGACATGCCCAAGGTTTTCTGGTTGGATTGAAAGGCTCCGAAGATAGGGGTGTTCAGGAGCCCACTACTCAAACGGTTGTTCGTGGTCCGAAAGAAGGATTTACTGAAAACATAAGAACAAATACCTCTTTGATTCGGCGGAAGATCAAAGATCCTAACCTTTGGTTGGAGAATTTACAAATCGGAAAGGTAACGCAAACCGATGTCTCCATTATGTATATTCAAGGAATTGCGAATGAGAAAATGATAGAGGAGGTCCGTATACGGCTTAAACGTATTCAAATTGATGGGATTTTAGAAAGTGCTTATATTGAAGAATTGATTCAAGATGAAACTTACACTGTTTTTCCAACGGTGTTTAATACAGAAAGACCAGATGTTATTGCAGCGGGACTGTTAGAGGGGAGATGCGCTATTATCATTGACGGAACTCCATTTGTTCTTTTAGTTCCAGTCACCTTCACCCAATTTTTAACAGCAGCAGATGATTATTACCAGCGCGCAGATATTGGTACTGCCCTACGAGTGTTGCGTTATTTTGCTGTGTTTATTGCTTTGTTGGGTCCATCTATCTTTATTGCCATTACGACTTTCCATCATTCAATGATCCCACCCCAACTTATTATTAGTTTAATGGCACAACGAGAAAATGTTCCTTTTCCTGCATTTATTGAAGCTCTAATTATGGAGATTACCTTTGAAATTTTACGTGAGGCTGGGGTTCGAATGCCAAAAGCCATTGGACAGGCAGTATCGATTGTAGGGGCCTTGGTAATTGGACAAGCCGCCGTAGACGCGGGATGGGTATCGGCGGCGATGGTGATTGTAGTATCAATTACAGCGATAGCTAATTTTACTATACCCTCATATAACTTAGGCTTTTCTGTTAGAATACTACGTTTTGGTCTGATGCTCCTGGCTGCTTCATTCGGATTAGTCGGTGTTGTAGTAGGGCTTATTGGCATTACCCAACACATGATCAAATTGCGATCTTTCGGAGTGCCGTATATGTCTCCGTTTGGTCCTGTTGTCAAAGAAGATCAAAAAGATGCAATTTTACGTGTTCCCTGGTGGGGGATGCACACACGACCTCGTTTCATAAGTCAAAAAAATATCATCCGTGAAGACAATGCCTCTACAAAGAAACCAGAAGAATGAAAGAAAGATTAAGTTTTTATGAAAAGGGTGGGATTATTACGAAACAAAAAAAAGCTTTAATGTTGATTTCTATGATCACCTTGATTATGGTTAGCGGTTGTTGGAACCGGGTCGAATTAAACGAAATTGCCCTCTCTCTAGCGATGGGACTGGATAAAAAAGGGGATCAAATTACAGTTTATCATCAAATTGTGAACCCAAGTGCGCTTTTGGAAGAGGGTGGCAGTCTTGCACCTGTTACTCTGTATCAGGAAACGGGAAATACTATACAAGAGGCAAACCGAAAAATGACGAAAAAGAGTACAAGGAAAATTTTTTTAAATCAAATAAAGATACTTATTGTCAGTGAAGAACTAGCAAAAGAAGGGCTGACCGAAGCTCTGGATCATGTATACAGAGACCACGATTTTAGAAAGGATTTTTTTGTGGTTGTTACTAAGGACACGGAAGTTGCAGACATCCTTAAAGTTTTAACGAAGATCGACCCAATTCCAGCTACTAAAATGATAAGTTCTCTTGAGAACTCTGCAAACGTGTGGGGATCAACTACACCCATTACAATTGATCAACTAATGGCGGATATCATCAGTAATGGAAAGGAAGCCGCACTCACAGGTATTGAAGTGAATGGTAATCCAGAACAAGGGGAGACTAGGAATGATTTAGAGACCATTCAACCCTCTGCTTTAATAGCATATAGTGGAATTGCTGTTTTTAAAAAAGATAAATTGGTAGGATGGTTAAATGAAGAAGAAAGCAAAGGATATAACTTTACCCAAGGAAAAATCAAAAGCACAGCTGTTGTTTTTCCCTGTCCTTCAGGGGAAAACGACATCACTGTGGAAGTGTTTCACAATCAAGCAGATATGAAATTCAAATTGGAGAATGACCAGCCAAAAATTGATGTCAAAATTGCTCTCGAAGGTACTGTAACTGACGTAGAATGTGATATCGACTTAATGAAAACGGAGACAATTAATGAAATAGAGAAATTAACAGAAAAGGAAATAAAAAAGAGTATTGCAGCGACAATACAAACAGCACAGGAAAAGTATAATTCTGATATCTTTGGATTTGGCGACGTCATTAATCGTACCAATCCAAAATATTGGGGGAAAATAGAAGGTGATTGGGAAAAGGTATTTCAGGATTTACAGGTGAATATTGAAATGGAAGCTAAGATTCTACGTGTATTTAAACAAAAAAAATCTCTTTCAGAAAGAATGGAGAATTAAAACGGGTGTGGACCATTGCCACGGATGTCATTGTAGGGTTCCTTCTCTTTTGAACCGAAAACAAAGAAAGGAATTCACATTTCCAGTTTTGCTATTCTTGGCCGTGATGTTAGGCATTTCCCGGAATTATACCCTAATCCATTGGATGCTATTAATGTAGTTTTCCAACCTATTACGCAAGTGATTTCTAAATTATTAAAATGAAAAGGTGATATCCATGGTAGAGAACGGTAAAATTGAAGCGAAACAATTCATGAAATTAGTCATCCTATATACGATAGGCAGTTCCGTTCTTCTTTTACCCCCCTTTCTTGCCGAGAAAGCAAAGCAAGATGCCTGGATTGCCTCAATAATTAGTGTGTGTATAGCTCTTATATTGGTATGGATATATAAAACATTAGGCAGTCTTTTTCCGAATATGTCTTTGGTAGAGTATAGTCAGAAAATCTTAGGAAAATGGTTAGGCAAAATCACTTCTGTTTTAGTTTTTATTTATGCACTTCTACTTACTGCCCTTACGCTCCGAGAAATTGGTGATTTCGTGGTAACACTAATCCTGCCCGAAACACCAATTGAATCGATACTTATTCTTTTTATAAGTGTTGTTATTATAGGGGTACGTTATGGGCTTGAAAACATAGCACGCACGTCAGAACTTTTCTTTCCCTGGGTGTTATTCCTTTTTCTTATCTTCTTTTTATTTCTTGTTCCTGAAATTGAGATTCAAAAAATCCAGCCTATTCTTGCAAAAGGGATAAAGCCTATACTGGGCGCTACTTTTTTTCAGATTGGCTTTCCCTTTCTCGAACTAGTTTTGCTTTTAATGATTTTTCCCTATGTAAATCGGACAAGAGAAGCTGGAAAAGCATTTATAACTGGAACTTTAATCGGGGGAATCATTTTAGTTTTGATTACATTTCTTTCCGTTTCCATATTGGGAGCCGAATCTACAGCCAATGAAATTTATTCCACCTTTTCAATGGCTGAGAAAATAAATATTGCTGATTTCATCCAGCGAATGGAATTAATTTTGACAGGAATATGGTTTTTAATCATTTTTTTAAAACTCTCGATTTGTTATTATGTTTCCGTATTAGTTCTTGCACAAACGATTCAAATTAGTGATTATCGTCCACTTACACTCCCTCTGGGACTGATCTTAGTAATTCTATCTCTAGTTATATCTCCCAATATAAGCTATTATCACACATTTATTTCAGACATTTGGACACCTTACAGTCTCATGTTTGGGCTCATTCTACCGTTATTACTTTTAGTCGTTACCAAGGTTAAAACAAAAATATATGGACCGAAATGGAACTAATAATAATTATCCAAAGACCCAAAATTACCTATGTAATATTGGGTCTTCACCATATGGCTATTAAGAAACCACCTGTTTGGCACCAAGATTTATTCGGTTTAGAATATACCCAATACCATTTTTTCTACCATTGTATATGTATGCTGCCGTTTCAAAAAAATCTAGCTTGATGTTCCAACTGAATTTAATTACGCTGTTCTGCTTTTTGGATTACTGATCAATGGAAAATGCAAAAGATATTGGATAATAACCCTAATATCTTTAAAAGAGGATTACTTATAACGCAGCACCATTTGTGTATAATTTTAATCCAGCAGGTCTTACCTTTAGAGCAGTAGCTATTCTTGATACGGTAAGCAACAAATACGACGACAAAATTTACAATTACAGTATTGAAACTGACCCTTTAAGTGAATCTGTATTTGCTGGGATTGCTGATTGAGTAGGTCGGGATATACCAGAGTTCCCTTACAATGGAACAAATGCTAATTTCGAATATCTACTCTAAATCTATTGGCTATATAAGTAAGGTCATTTCATACATAGTTATAACTTAGGAAGTCTTTTTACAGATGAATTTAGAAAGAGAGTAATCTCCAATAAATAGAGAAATTCTTAAAAATGTGAAAATACTTTGAATGCCGGTAACACGATTGCTGCTACCTAAGCTAGACACGCTTAGCAAGTAGCTCTAACGTGTCGCTTCCTTCTAAAAAGGGCGATAACCACGGACTGTACGGCTTTGCCTACATGCCATAAGTTCCTGTTCTTTTCTTGACGAGGGAACGAGCCGGAAAGAGGGAGTACATAAAGAAATGAAAAAATGGAGGGCAGCCCTAATGGCTGCCTTTTTTATTGAATTTTTTGCTTTTGTCCTCCGGATCGTACCCATTCCCAACCTGTCTAAGCCGGCAACAGGCGCAGATTCCTAGGCGTTCCGCCCTACACCTGTTTCCGACTAAGACAGGAGCCGACTTTAAGTGCAAGACCACAGTCAAGGGGCGAAAAACTTTTTCAAATGACACTACGCTGAAAAACTTGTTGCGTGTTCTCTTGTTAAGTCATTCTAATTCCTGTGCAATGTACATTCTCAGGTTGTAACAAAAATCGTCCTTTTCTGAACACGACACAACTATTCATAAAAAAGGAGACGCGAAGGTGTTTTATCTTCAATTTATCTTTAAGTACTAGTTTACGAATTTAGTTCTCGATTTTATCCATAGAAATTAGAGTTCCTTCTTCACATTATTGCGGAAGTTACTTATTTTGTTTCCCCTTATTTTGTTTCACACAAAACACCCTTCCTCAATTGCAATGGGTTGTTTTTAAGTAATATAATAACTATCATAAAAACACCTGAAATTAAGAGTTAATATTGAATATTTCACTCTTAAGATGTTAATATTAATAACATAAATGTATTTCGATTGATTTTTAATCTTAAAATAAGGGGATGGACGCGATTAGTGCTGTACAAGGAATCAAGAAATTACCCATCTCTATCAAACAAGCAGATGCCTACGAATTATTCATGAAATTAGCCGATGTATCAGGAAAAATGGGTCGGCTGGATGAGAAATTTAAACGTTCAATTTTAAAAAGTGATTTCATCAACACACTTGCATTAAAAGAATCTGTTCAATCGACTCGTATTGAAGGTACACAAGTAACGTTTACAGATATGGTTGAACAGACTCATAAAACAAATCCCAAATGGGAGCATATCGAGGTTACTAATTATCAACAAGCTTTAATCTCTGGACATGAACGCATCCAAATTGGCTATCCTATTACAACTCGCCTTATTTTAGACCTTCATAGTTTTCTAATGGAAGGTGCACGTGGTACAAACGCCGCTCGAGGTGAATTCCGTAAAATTCAAAACTTCATTGGCCCAAGCAACAAAATTGAAGATGCTGTTTATATCCCTATACCTGCAAATGAATTGGAATCGTATATGGCAAATTGGGAAATCTACGCAAATAAGCATCCTTACGGAGATAAGTTACCAACAACACACCTTAATAAAGATGAGATTGTGATAGACGAAGATAGTCATCCTCTATTAAAAGTGGCTATTTTGCACGCACAGTTTGAATCTATCCATCCGTTTTTAGATGGAAATGGTCGTCTTGGTCGTATTTTAATTGCACTCTACATGGTCCAATCTAAACTTGTATCTAGCCCTATTTTCTTCGTAAGTGAAGAACTTGAAAAACAACGTTCACGCTACTATCACTTGTTAAATGGAGTTAGAGGACAGAATCCGGATTGGAATAGCTGGTTAAAATTCTTTTTAAATGCTTCGGATCGAATGGCTGACAAATTGACAGTTTTAATAGACCGTGCAGAATTCATTGCAGCACAAGGTCTTGAGAAATGTGAAAGAGCCATCCAAAAGGACGTATATTTATTTACATTTAGGGAACCCAATACAACAGCTATACAAGTCGCTAAACACTTTAACATTGCAGCTTCAACAGCTCGTAACGTATTAAATGAGCTATCTGAATTAGGTTTAATTTTTAAAGACTCAAGCCAAAAACGCAATATCGAATACTTTAACTATGATGTATTAGATTTATTAAACTAGGCTACCGACCTTCATTCAAGTAATTGAATGGAGGTTTTTTTGTAAGCGTCAAACAGGAAGATTGCCGAAGGAGACAATTATGATTGGGGGTAAACCTTACTGGATTAAAGAAAAAGTTGAAAACTATATTAAAAATATCGTGCCATAAACCCATTTGAAAAAGTACGTTTTCTGCATATTGATGCTGAAGGTGTTTTTTGTACCGTTTGTCTTCATTATCGATACTTAACAAACTTGATATCAGTACGATTAAGTTACTAGCATTTTATTCTGCTTTATTACCGCCAATTTTTCTGTATCTGGCGCATAGGTAGACCAAGCAAATCAAAATGTATCGACTGTCGCTGCTTAGGTTGTTGTTTATCTTGTCGTATATAAATTACAGAATCCAAAAAGAAATCAAATTCCTGGTTGGAATTATATTCATCGTTGCACTCTATTTCGCATTAATTAATATCTTATTACCAGCACTTCACTAATAATTTTTATTCCATATTAAAATAAAGAATAATTAACCTTTTACCCTCACAATTACCATTGAATAAAAACACACGTTCTCATATACTAAGAACAAACGTTCTTATTTGAAGGGATTAATGTGAAGAATAGTATCATGAAAGCTATGCAAAATGGGCAAATTGTAAATATGATGTATATGGCGAAAGACAGGCAAATTAGTGAGCGTAATATAAAGGTCATAAAAGTGGATGGTGAATCGTTCCAAGCGTATTGTTTCCTTCGCAATACCAAACGCACATTCAAAATCGATAGTGTCTTGGCATTAATCCCTTTGATTAAGATGGAGAGAACGGTTGTATGATGAGCAAAGAGGAATTCGAAAGACGTTTTGCAGAAAATTACAAGTCAGCTAAATTAAAAGATCGAGGTACTAAAAAGTGGACAGCGATGATGCTGCCGGAACATACTATTGATCTCAGAAAAGATGAAGCAAACTACGGAAAGGTTGATCGTCCCCAATTGGATCAATATGACTTGGATTATATCCAGGATGAAGTACAGCGAGCTATCACTATTAAAAGTCAGGTCACGATCAAGCTGTGGGCGGACGGTGAGTTTAAAAAGCTTAGAGGTACAATTGAAGATGTGAATTTGGTAAAACGTTATATAGAAGTAGAGGATTCCTTTAACACGTTACGTTATAGTTTTGATGACGTAGTAGGGATACAACTTGAAGGATAGAATAAAAAGCCCAACCACGATTTGTGGGAGGGCTTATTTTTTGTAGTTTAACTCTTAATAGGGGTAGCTTCAGGATTTTGACAATTTACAACGTTAAGAGAAGAAATTCAGTCATATCAAGGTTTATGAGGTTTGTCTCAATAGGGTAAACTCTATTGAGAATGTACTGTTCACCCACAATTTAAAGCTTCATAGCGTCTCATATACATGTCTCAACATAATGCATGGGAAAATAAGAGTCGTTTATATATTGCAGCCCATGAACTTTCCACTTGCTTGAAAATGGAGCTCGTTTCCCACGCCTTATCTCGTAGAGCTGAAGGAACGGGTCAATACGTACATTGCCAATTACAACGACACTCGAAAGCAATGGGAATTAAAAAATATTTTATTAAACTGTCCATTAAATGGGGCTCAGTTCAACCAGGGGATTGAAGGGATTATCTATATGAATTAAAAATATTATAAATGGCTAGAACACCCTGATTCGGTTATCCAGGGTGTTCTAACCTAGTTAATTCTTAGTTGGCTAATCTATCTGAATCGAACATTTTTAGATTTAAGCCGTACGATTTAGGAAAAAACGCTCTCCTACAAAAATAATGATGATAAATAAAATGGATACACCAACTACTAGCAAATCAGAAGTAGCTTTAACCCATACAAATGCTCCAAGAACAATGGCATCGAACACGAGAGCAGTCATTACAATAAATGAATTTGCCCCTATTTTTTCTCGCAGATGCTTAAGAACTCCCCAATGAACAATCATGTCCATCACCAAGTAGAGAATTGCACCCATAGAAGCAATTCTACTTAAGTCAAAAAAGATAGTAAGCGCCATAGCAATCACAATTGTATAAACGAGCGTGTGTTTTTGAATGCTTCCTGGCATTCCAAAGTGCTTATGAGGAATGAGTTTCATATCCGTCAACATAGCAAGCATTCGCGACACGGCGAAAACACTAGCAATGATCCCTGAGATCGTTGCTAGAATCGCGATCGCTACAGTAAACCACAGACCATAACTTCCGAAGGCAGGCTTTGCAGCTTCAGCAAGAGCGTAGTCCTTTGCGTTAATAATTTCAGATAGAGATAAATTACTTGAAACAGCCCAGGCGAGCAGTAAATAAACAAGTAAACTGATGGAAATTGAAATCATGATGGCTCGTCCAACATTTTTTTTTGGTTTAACAATTTCCGATCCACTATTTGTAATGGTGGTAAATCCTTTAAATGCAAGAATCGTAAGTGCAACGGCTGCTATATAGCTTGCGGTAGAAGGATCTGACAGGTTTTGTCCACCCTCTGCAGGTGTAAATGAAAACCCTGAAACCCATAATCCAGCAATAGCGAAGATTGATAATCCAACAATCTTTAAAAGAGAAGCAATTGAGGTGAAGGTTTGAATAAAGCTGTTTCCTGAAATATTTACTAAAAAGGCAACAGTAAGTAAGGCAACTCCAAGTAAAGGAATCCAATAACTACTTTGTTCACCATCAAAGAGTTGAAGTGTATAGGTTCCGAATGTTCTTGCTACTAGACTTTGATTAATTACCATGGAAAAAGCCATTAAAAGTGCTGCAGAAGCAGTTAGTGTTCCTTTTCCATAGGCCTTCACTAAAAACATACCGATTCCTCCAGCTGAAGGGAACTCATTGCTTAATTTTACATAGGAGTAGGCACTAAAGGCTGTTAGAATTCCACCTACAATGAAAATAAATGGAAACCATGAACCTGCCATCTCGGCTACTTGCCCAAGCAACGCGAAAATCCCTGCGCTGATCATGACTCCTGTACCTAATCCGACTGCTCCAGTAAGAGAAATACTATCTTTTTTGTAATCTGATCCCGACATGGAAAATGCACCTCGCAATTTTTTTTTTACATCACAACATGTGTATACCACTGAAATATGCAAATAGTGTGCAGATTAGGGGGTTTATAAATTTTCTAGGGTGTCTGGTTCTGGTGAGGTACCTGAAGGGTTAGAAGAAGCTGGGGACCCAATGTTTGAAGTTGCGAGCTCAGCAATTATAACTGCATCACATATGGAAGGAATGGAGGGTGCTGAGGCAACCATTGTAGGTGCTTACGATACCACTGCCTATAGCATTTCTTATGATCCATCAAATGGCGGAGAAAGAGTAGAAGACCATAAGTGGATTATTCATGAAGAGATTACTGATGCACAGAAAGAATCGTACCAGGTGGGCGATGAAGTCACTGTAGTGGCCTCTCATATGGAAGGAATGAAGGGTGTGACTGCTGAAATTGATTCAGCTGAAGAGACGACCGTTTATATGATCGATTTTACTTCAACGGAAAACGGAGAAGAAGTTACTAATCACAAATGGGTAACAGAAAATGATCTGGCTGAAGTAGAGTAAATTTATTAGAGATCTATGTAACTAAAACAGCTTGCAGAAAAAGTCGATGTCTAGATGATTCTTCAAGCTGTTTTTGGTTTGGGAGAATATAAATTTTTGTGCTTAAATAAAAAGAAAGTCCGACAATTTTGCCTCAGTGAACAGTATATCAAAAACCAAAATCCTTTAAATCTCCAGTATAACTCCATAGTTCCTTTAAAATTGTACTGTAAAATTTTAAGTAAAGAAGATTTGATATTTAATCACATTTTTTATCTAATAAAGATTAGTCGAGGAGATGAAGTAAGGATGCGATTAATTAATGAAGGGTTTATGAAACATAAAATACATTTTCACGATGTTTCCTACAAAGTAGTTAGTACTGACGGACAATCAATTAATAATTCACAAACAATTGAGAATCAAGTTCTCACTGTTGGCGCTGGAGAAAGATATGATGTTGAGTTCGTGGTGGATAATTCTAATGGAGTTATTATTGAAAGTCACGATATCGCTAATGCAACTAAAGGGATGAAGACTTTTTTATTTTATGATGGTAAAAGGATAGAAGAAAGAACGAATTCACGAGATTCGATTGCTTATCCATGGTTTATTAAGTAGTGATTTTAGAAAGTATAGTTTTATTCCGAGTTGATAGGGAATCATAATAAAGTAGAGTAATTTAACCAAGAAGGAGATGGATATAAAAATGTTTGATTATATTGTTGAAACAACCAAAAGCAAAGACGAAGCTGTTCGTGCACTTGAAGAAAGTTTGAAGGAAGAAAAATTCGGCATTTTATGGAATTTTGATTTAACTGCAAAGCTAAAGGAAAAAGGTGTAGATTTCAACACACCATATACGGTACTAGAAGTTTGTAATCCAATGGAAGCACAGCGTGTACTTTCTGAGAATTTGCTCGTTGGTTATTTTCTGCCATGTAAAATTGTTGTCTTTGAGGAAGATGGAACGACAAAAATCGGCATGCCTAAACCCACCTCATTAATGGAAATATTGCATGACGACAAAATCAAGATGATTGCAGAAGATATTGAGAAACGACTTATTTCATCTATTAATAAGGCTATATAGATCCAAACCATAAGCACTAATTTTTCCGCTCTATTTTTTTATTTATTAATATACCCACATGGGTAATAATACTATGTTAATACAGGAGGAAATAAAATGACTGTAAATTTATCCTTAGCGAAGGAATTGGCTGATAAGGTGATTGATCAAGAAAAAGTATACGTATTGGATGTAAGAGATAAGAAATCCGTCGAAGAATGGAGGATTGAAGGACGAAACGTTGAATTTATTAATATTCCACTTGATCAATTGAAAGAAGGCGGCGATTCCCTTCTCAAGGAATTGCCCAAAGACGAGTATTTTTACGCGGTTTGTGCAAAAGGAAATACCTCGCAAAAAGCAGCAAAGTTCTTAATGGAAAAAGGATTTACTAACGTTTATTCCATTGAAGGTGGAATGGAAGCGTGGAGCGAGCAGCTTGAGCCAGTGAAAATTGGAGAACTTAAAGATGGCGGATCTATTTTTCAATTCGTACGCCTGGGCAAAGGTTGTCTTTCGTATTTGATTGAATCAAATGGGGAAGCGATTGTTGTGGATGCTAGTCGTATGACTGAGACGTACGAACAGTTTGCTCAGCAGCGTAACTTGAAGATCGTACATGTATTGGACACACATTTGCATGCGGACCATGTATCAGGAGGCCGAAAGCTTGCACAACAAACAGGGGCGACTTACTACTTGCCTTCTGAAGATGCGGAAGAAGTCGTTTTTGAGTACGAACCCATTAAAGATGGCAAAAAACTTGTGATAGGGAGTACAACTCTCGAAGCTGTTTACTCACCAGGACATACAATTGGAAGTACATCATTTCTTGTTGATGACCAGTATTTGTTGACGGGTGATATTTTATTTATAGAATCAATTGGACGTCCGGATTTGGCTGGAAAAGCTAAGGACTGGGCCAATGATTTATATGAAACGCTTACTATGCGTTATCAGAAACTAGCAAATGATTTAATTGTGTTACCAGGTCATTACGCACAAGTAAGTGAATTTAATGATAATGGAAGTATTTTCGAGAAGTTGGGTATCCTTTATAAGAATAACAGAGGTTTAGAAATTGAAAATGAAGAAAAATTCATTAAGCAAGTCACTGAGGGGTTGAAGGAACAGCCAAATGCATATGAAGAAATTCGCAAAACCAATATGGGCAAACTAAGTCCAGGTAAACAAGAGCTGCAAGAGATGGAGACTGGTCCGAATAACTGTGCTGTTTAAGTTTAAATCAAATAATGAGATTATCTTATCTTTGATCAGACTCCGATGTGTATAACAAGGAGTAAGAGAAGGATAATCCCATTTTAAATAATAGGAGAAATTAATAGTGGCAATACGATAATCGTGTCAAAAACCGCCTAAATCGAATAGGAGGACAAGTCAAAAAAAGACAACTTTTTATAAACTAGTCAGAGAGTATGAAGAATTATTCTAGCTACTTATATAATAGAAGAAACTCATTTCACACATTAGATTTCCATTTGTAGATATAGTCAGTCATTTAATTTTCTTCTAATACTACTAGAGCCTTACTACATTAGACTATGTAGTAAGGCTCATTAAAGTTTTTTATTTTCGGAATCCGAATCTTTAAGTAAACCAGCTAATAGGATGTCAATATTTTTCTCTAAAATTCTAATTAACCCTATGTTATACTATTTTGAACATGCCAAACAGCCCTCCAAAAAACTTTTGGAAGCTTTTCTCTTTTTTAATTAAAACCGTTAACTAAGCTAGATCAAGGAAAGATTCTTTTCTGTTTAATAATGCATAAATCCAATGAAGTAGTTTATTTATACAGGCTACAATCGCTACTTTGGCAGGCTTTCCTTCTGATTTTTTCTTATCGTAAAATTCTTTAAGCTTTTTGTTCCTGGAACTTCTTATTCCGCATAATACTGCTAGATACAGGGCATGCCGTAATCTGCTTGAACCTCTTTTGGTAATACGATTGGTTGTGGCAGTGAATTTTCCTGATGAGTAAACTCTGGGATCTACTCCTGCAAAGGCAACCAGTTTTTTCGGATGACTAAACCGATCTATTTCCCCAATTTCAGAGATAATCGTTGCAGCGATTTTTTCTCCTATCCCCGGAACCGATCGGACAATCTCGTAGTCTTCTAGTTCACTTGCCAAGGTCACAATACGGTTCCCTAAAAAGGTGTCCTTTGTACTGAAAAAGCATCTCAATATACATTTGAAGATTGATTAAGTGACTTTGATACACAACTTTTTGAAATGGATTTCGCGTTGCGGAATCCATTATTTTTTTTGCCTTTTCTCTTGCCCATTGACTAGAACGACTAGGACAGAACTCTGCAACACGCAAGGCTAATTCTTAAATTATTTAGGTATGGAATGTTAAATATAAATTGAATGTAACAAAACTCGTCCTTTTCTGAACACGACAAAAATGATAAAAAATACATCATTTTGGTTTAATAACGTTCAACAAAACTCTGCCCACTAATCTATGTTAATTAACTTACAATGAATATAGGATTAAAATGGAAATGAGAAATACCATCGTTGTATGGAGATTGGATCGTCTCTAAAGAAACATGCAAGACTTGATTGACCTAGTTATAATTTGAATGAGCAAAGTGTTGGATTTCACAGGGCGAAGAAACTGTTCTAGAACCAAATGAGAAATATGAAGTAATCAATTATGTCATTCGAAGTGGCGCTATTTTGCATATGTAATGAAAAACCCGTCAATCTTGTCTTAAGAAGATTGTCGGGTTTCTTCATTTATACACTTGATCTATTATTGATTCCGATAATGCGTCATATGTTAACTTCTTAATAAAAATCATACTAACAAGGCCAAGAAAATCCACTTCAAATTTCCGAGGTATACACCAGCAAGCTGTTCCACATGCAATATCTATAGGCTTTCAAATTTCTAGAGTTCCTTACCTGTTTCAGTTTTCATGTCTACCTTTACTGTAATTTTTTTTCTATCAGGTAAATTTTGCGATAATTTAATAAAGAAGTACCTTATTGATTTTCAAAGCATATAAGTATATGATGATATAGTATTTAAAGAAAGAAATGCTTAGACTCAAAGGAAATATAAATTATCCTAAATAGGCTAAACTAATTTACTGAAAGGAGCTAACAAAAATGACAGATACAACAATACTGATTGAGCTTGATAAAGCGAGTTCAATTTTAAAGTTAATGGGTGATAAAACACGGTTATCCATGTTAAAACTGTTACAAAAAAATGAATGTTGTGTGTGCGAATTTGTAGCAATTTTTAATGTAAGTCAATCAGCTATTAGTCAACATTTACGAAAATTAAAGGATGTTGGTTTAGTAAACGAAAATCGAAAAGGGCAATGGATATTTTATTCTTTAAATAGACAACATGAAGCTTATGAATTTGTTCAAAATCTTCTTGATTTCATTCCTGATCAGGATCAAAGAATAAAAGAATTAGAACAGCAAGGATTACGTATTACTTGCGAATAATGGAGGGTTTAGTTTGACATCAGTTGTCTTAGCGTCAGTAATTTTTCTTATCACTTTAATTTTTGTTATTTGGCAACCAAGAAATCTATCTATTGGTTGGTCAGCTGTTGGTGGTGCAGTACTTGCTTTACTAGTAGGTGTTGTGAATTTTCAGGATGTAATCGATGTAACAGGAATTGTATGGAACGCCACATTAGCCTTTATTGCTATTATTATTATTTCACTCATTCTAGATGAGATTGGATTTTTTGAGTGGGCCGCTTTGCACATGGCAAGAGCTGCAAAAGGTAATGGAGTTCGAATGTTTGTGTATGTAACGCTTTTAGGAGCGGTGGTTGCTGCATTATTTGCAAATGATGGAGCAGCGTTGATCCTTACACCTATCGTACTTGCAATGGTTCGAAGTTTGAAATTTGATGAAAAGATGATTTTCCCATTTATCATGGCGAGTGGTTTTATCGCAGATACGACCTCCCTACCATTAGTAGTTAGTAACTTAGTTAACATTGTATCAGCTGACTTTTTTGGTATTGGATTTGTCGAATATGCTTCTAGAATGATTGTTCCGAACTTGTTTGCTCTTCTAGCTAGTATTTTGGTTTTGTACTTGTTTTTCCGAAAGAGTATTCCAAAGAACTATGATTTAGCGGATTTAAAACAGCCTCGTGATGCAATTAAAGACGTAAAAATGTTTAAATTATCTTGGTATGTATTAGGCTTATTATTAGTCGGTTATTTCTCAAGTGAGTTTTTAGAAATTCCTGTTTCAATAGTGGCAGGAATCGTAGCCATTTTCTTTTTACTAATGGCTCAAAAGAGTAAAGCAGTTCACACAAAACGTGTATTAAAAGGTGCACCATGGGCGATTGTTTTCTTCTCACTTGGCATGTATGTTGTCGTTTACGGTTTGCGAAATGTCGGATTGACAAGTGTTTTAGCAGATGCGATTCAGCTTGCAGCTAATCAAGGTTTATTCGCTGCAACTATCTCTATGGGGTTCATTGCAGCTATTTTGTCATCGTTGATGAATAATATGCCGACAGTAATGATTAATGCACTAGCGATCTCAGAAACTACTACTCCCGCAACAATTCGAGAAGCTTTAATATATGCAAATATAATTGGTTCTGACTTAGGACCAAAAATCACACCTATTGGTTCGCTTGCGACCCTATTATGGCTCCATGTATTATCTCAAAAAGGCGTAAAAATCGCATGGGGAACTTATTTTAAAGTGGGAATTATTTTAACAATTCCAACACTTTTAATCACGCTAATTGGACTTTATTTATGGCTACTAATCATCTAAATCTAAAACAAAGAGGAGTTTTTCATCATGACTAAAAAAACATTATATTTCTTATGTACAGGTAATTCTTGCCGAAGCCAAATGGCTGAAGGCTGGGGAAAAAAATACTTAGGTGATGAGTGGCAAGTACTAAGTGCTGGAATTGAAGCACATGGGTTGAATCCTAATGCTGTAAAAGCGATGAATGAGGTATCAATTGATATTTCAAATCAAACATCAGATATCATTGATACACAAATTCTTAACCATGCAGATTTTGTTGTAACACTTTGTGGCGACGCTGCTGATAAATGCCCAATGACACCACCTCACGTAAAACGCGAGCACTGGGGATTCAATGACCCTGCTAAAGCTGAAGGTACAGAAGAAGAAAAATGGGTTGTATTCCAACAAGTTCGTGATGAAATTGGAGAACGTATTAAGCATTTTGCTGAAACCGGTGAATAACTAAGAAGTAGTCGAGGAGGAATTTCTCGACTTATCTTCTATATAATATATAAGCATATGATTATTTATTTGTGAAAGGATGAATTCTATGACTAAAGTTGAAATATTTGATCCTGCTTTATGTTGTCCGACAGGCGTATGTGGACCAAGTGTTGACCCAGAGTTAACACGTGTAGCTGCAGCTGTCTTTACCCTTGAGAAAAAAGGGTTTGACATTAAACGATATAACTTAGGAAATGAACCTGGCATGTTTGTAGAAAACTTAATCATCAATCAAGTGCTACATGAAAAAGGACCAGATGCACTGCCTGCCGTTGTTGTTAATGGCGAAATGCTGAAAATTGGAGAGTATCCTTCCAATGAAGAATTGGCTACATGGTTTGGTATTCAAGAAAGTGACTTGAAATTGAAGAAACCCACAAATCTTTTAGATATAAAATTCAAATAAAGGAGTCTATCCTCATGCAAAATTTTCACCCACGGTTACTTAAAGAAACGCCTTTTTTATTCTTTACAGGAAAAGGTGGGGTAGGGAAAACATCAGCAGCTTGTGCAACAGCAGTGAATCTTACTGACCAAGGAAAAAAAGTGTTATTGGTCAGTACAGATCCTGCATCTAATTTACAAGATGTGTTTGGCATGGAGTTTAGCAACCAACCGACGAAAGTTGACAATGTCGATGGATTGTTTGCATGCAATTTAGATCCGGAAGAAGCGGCTAAATCGTACAGAGATAAAGTTGTTGATCCATTTCGCGGAAAATTACCAGATGCAGTTGTCGACCAAATGGAAGAGCAATTGTCTGGTGCATGTACAGTTGAAATCGCGGCATTTGATGAATTCACAAATTTACTTACGAATTCGGAATTAATTAGTAGTTTTGATCATGTTATTTTTGATACAGCCCCGACTGGTCATACATTAAGATTGCTGCAACTACCAAATGCGTGGAATGGGTTTTTAGAAGAAAGCACACATGGTGCATCTTGTTTAGGTCCATTATCTGGATTGTCTGCAAAAAAGGAATTGTATGCGAACACAGTGAAAGTACTTTCTGATCCTAGTCAAACCAAACTAGTATTAGTGACTAGACCAGATTCATCCACTTTCTTTGAAGCACAAAGAGCATCAACAGAGTTAAAAGAAATTGGTATTAAAAATCAATTATTGATTATCAATGGATTACTAAAGAAGCCTATCGACAATGATGAAATTTCCAGTGCCTTTTATAACAGACAACAAAAGGCGTTAAAAGAACTACCTGAGTCTTTAAAGCAATTAGAAACATATTCGTTGCCTTTTGTTTCCTATTCTTTAATAGGTAGTGAAAGTCTCCGCCATTTGTTTAAATCATATCTTCTTTCAAGTAGTGCTCAGGAATCAGTGGAATTAAAAAGTGATAATTTAATGACTATTAACCAAACGGTTGATGATTTGTATGTTAAGAACTCACGTGTTATTTTGACAATGGGTAAAGGTGGCGTAGGAAAAACAACAATCGCTTCCTTACTTGCAGTTGGATTAGCTAAGAAGGGTAAAAAAGTCCATTTAACCACAACTGATCCTGCAGCACATTTAGAATTTGTGTTTAAGGATGAGCAAGTTATGGATAACCTCACCATAAGTAAAATTGATCCTTCAGCTGAAGTAGAGAAATATAAAGCAGAAGTTCTTCTTACGGCAGGCGCTGGTTTGGAAGAAGATGCTTTGCGTTATTTAGAAGAGGATTTGAATTCTCCTTGTACAGAAGAAATTGCTGTATTTAGGGCATTCGCAGATGTAGTTGAGAGATCAAATGAGGAAATCGTGGTAATCGATACTGCACCAACAGGTCATACATTGTTGTTGCTTGATGCTGCGAAATCATATGAAAAAGAACTATCCAGATCAACTGGTGAAATTCCTGAAGCGGTTAAGAACTTGCTTCCTCGTCTTCGAAATCCTGAGGAAACTAGTGTGCTAATTGTTACTTTACCTGAAGCTACACCTGTTTTTGAGGCAATGCGTTTACAACAAGACTTAAAAAGAGCTGGTATTCAACCGAAGTCATGGGTAATTAATCAAAGTCTCTATGGAACAGAAACGATTGATCCTATTTTAAGTGCTAAGGCAACTAGTGAAAAAGTGTGGATTAAAAAAGTCAGCGAAGAACTCACTAAACAAACAACGATTGTAAAGTGGCAGCCTGAAGATAAGCTAGGAAATATAGAAGTAGAAGAACTTATTAACTAATCATTCGGAGGAGATCAATATGCATAAAGTAGTAATATTAGGTACTGGACCAGCTGGTTTAACAGCCGCAATCTATCTGGCAAGGGCAAATATGAATCCAATTGTAATTGAAGGAGACCAACCAGGAGGGCAATTAACTTTAACTACAGAAGTTGAGAATTTCCCAGGGTTTGTTGATGGTGTTATGGGTCCAGAGTTGATGGTAAATATGCGTAAACAAGCTGAACGTTTTGGAGCTGAGTTTAAAAATGGATGGGTAACAGAGGTAAATTTATCTGAAAAACCATTTAAACTTACTGTAAGTGGACTAGGTGAGATTGTAACAGAATCCTTAATCCTTTCTACAGGTGCTTCCGCTAAACTTTTGCAAATTCCCGGTGAAAAAGAAAACATTGGAACTGGTGTCAGCACGTGTGCGACATGTGACGGATTTTTCTATAGAGGCAAAAAAGTAATCATTGTTGGTGGTGGAGATTCTGCCATGGAGGAAGCAAACTTCCTTACAAAATTCGCTTCTGAAGTAGTTATTGTGCATAGAAGAGAAGAGTTACGTGCGTCTAAAATCATGCAAGATCGAGCAAGACAAAACCCTAAAATCTCTTGGGAATTAAATAGAAGTCCCATTGAGGTGATGTCCAATGGTGTTAAAGTAAACGGTCTAAAAGTGATGAATAATGAATCAGGTGAAGAAGAAATCATTGAGACAGATGGGATTTTTGTAGCCATTGGTCACACACCGAATACGGCATTCTTAAACAACCAAATTGATACAGATGAAGTTGGCTATATTCAAGTGAAACCTGGAACGACGGATACAAATATTCCTGGCGTCTATGCTTGTGGAGACGTTCAAGACAATAAATATCGACAAGCGATTACAGCAGCTGGAACAGGTTGTATGGCTGCATTAGACGCAGAACGTTATTTAGAAGGCCAGGCAATTCACGACTGGAGTCAATCATTATAGAGGTACCACATTAGGTTGAGCGTGTGTAAAGTGTGGAGTAAATGCTACATCTGCAAAGTCTAGAAATAAAAAATAGGTTATTAAACCAATTAGGGGACGTGTTTATTTATGATTATTACAGATACTGCTAAAGAAATGTTAACAAATGCAATGGCGGAAAAAAATGCTGCCGGAATTCGTTTTTACTTTGTGGGTCAAGGTTGTTGCGGTCCACAACTAGGTTTGTCTTTAGATGTTCCCGAAGAGCAAGATGTTATTAAAGAGGTAAATGGGGTTCAAGTAGCAATTGATCAACGCGTACTTACCATGGCCGAAGAAGTGACCATTGATATGCAAGATGGAAGTTTAACGTTGGTTGGTCTTCCTGAAAACTGTTAAATAGTACATTAAGGCAGAGCCCTAGTTTATAGAGGGCTCTGTCTTTTTATAAGATGAGAAAGTAAACAATGTCTTGCATTTGGTTAACTAGAGAATGGACACTCGCTGCAATGAGACATGCCGCCGAAGATGAAGTATCAACAGCTGTAAACTTTATTTAAGTATTCTTAATCTATGACGTGTCTTGCGGTGTCGAGCGAAAGCTCAGTTGTGATTATTAGGTGTCACGTTGTAATTATTTAAGGTGACGTTGTAAAAATAGTCATCCACGTTGTAAAAATCGTGGTTCATGTTATAATAGTAAAATTATGGAATTAAATTAGTCGTTTATTCTTTCGTTCTATAACTAAACCTAGAGTATCACTTCAATCAGAAAGGTAATAATGTCTTTTTTAAAAGTGATTTTAATGCAATTTCACTGGATTCTCGCACCAGATTAGATTGAAAAGCTCATTTTCTTCTACATTTAAAACAAGGGACAATTTCTTAATGAGTGAACCAGAAGGGTGAAGTAAGTCCATTTCCAATCGATCAACAATTTGATACGAAACTTTTAATTGGTCGGCAAACATCTCTAACGAAAGATTCTTAAATTCTCGAGATTCTTTAATAAACTTTCCAAATCCAATACATGGTTTATCTAACATCACACACACTCCTTATTAATGTATAATGATTTACTTATATATTAATTTAAACCGAATGCATCAATTAAGTCAACGAAGTAATTGTTAAAAAATACTGAATATTGTAAACTCTTTGTAAATATTATTACGACCTATAGTTAACGTAGGAAGGTTAGAATTTAATTTTATAAATCTTCTTATTTGCGGGACGTCAGAGACTGTTATTGACGTTGTGAATATCCTTATAGAATGCAACAAGAGACATCAATTGCGAATAGTGTAAGGGGAATTGTAAGATAAGGATGACGGAAGTAAAAGATAGTAGTAAGGCTATGAAGGAGTATGAGAAAATGAACAATCAATGGGATAATCGATTTCAAATAAGTGACTATCTATTTGGTAAGGAAGCGAATGTATTTATCAAATATTGTTACGAAGAATTTCAACTGAAAAGTGGAGATGCATTAGCCATTGCAGAAGGTGAAGGACGTAATGCTGTATTTGTAGCTAAAAAGGGTATCAATGTAACCACATGGGATTATTCGGAAGTAGGTCTAGAAAAAACAAGAGAGCTTGCTAAGGAAAATGGCGTAGTTGTTAAGACAGAACACGTTGATTTAAATGACGCTCCTTGGAAAGAAAATCAATGGGATCAAATTTTTTGTGTGTTTGGTCATTTTCCTAAACAGTTGCGAGAGTCAACTCTAGCTAATATTAAGAAAGCATTAAAACCAGGAGGTTATTTCATAACAGAAGTGTATTCTGTTCATCAACTTCCATATCAAAGTGGAGGGCCTAAAGATTCTTCACTACTGTACTCTCCTGAAGAGTTTATTAGTCAATTTAATGACTGGCGTACGATTCATTTCTTTATGGGTGAAGTCATGCGTGATGAAGGGTCGCACAATGGTTTATCCCATGTAATTCAGTTAGCGGTTCAAAAACCTATGCTGTAGAAATTACGAACAATTATAAAGGAGGTCCTCATAGAAATTATATGGGGACCTCCTTATTCTGTTCTTCAAAGGAGAAAATTTTAAAATAAACCGACAGCATTTCCATCTTCATCAATGTCCATTTTGAGAGCAGCGGGTTGTTTCGGTAAACCAGGCATAGTCATAATGTCACCTGTTAGACAGACTAAGAAGCCTGCACCCAGTTTAGGGATGATGTCTCTTATTGTAATGGTAAATCCTTCAGGTCTTCCATATAATGCGGGTTGGTCAGAAAGAGAATATTGCGTTTTCGCCATACAGATGGGCAGTGCATCCCAACCATATTTCTTTAATTCTACTAGCTTTTTCTTTGCTTTGTCTGAAAGTTGAATGCCAGAACCACCATAAACTTGCTGGACGATAATCCGAAGTTTTTCTTCCACGGAATCAGTTTCATCATAAAGCATGGTAAAGTTTTTCGGTTTAGCTAACTCTTGTTTAACCAGTTTAGCTAATTCAAGTCCACCTTTACCACCATTCTCCCATACATGTGTGAGAGCTATTTGAACACCATGTTGTAGTGCCCAATTCATAACTTCTTCTAATTCTTCGTTTTCATCAGTAATAAACCGATTTAATGAAACAACCGGTTCAATCCCAAACTGACGAATCGTATCTACGTGTTTCTCCAAATTCGACATTCCACGTTTAACGGCGTTAGCATTTGGTTCTGTCAGTTCAGTTTTTTCGACGCCACCATGCATTTTTAGAGCTCTAATAGTTGCCACAATAACAACTGCATCTGGGTGGAAATTTCCTTTTCTTGATTTGATGTGCATGAATTTCTCTGCACCCAAATCCGCTCCAAATCCAGCTTCCGTTATAACGATATCAGCAAGTCTTCTAGCTGTGTTTGTAGCTAACAAGGAATTACAACCATGCGCGATATTTGCAAAAGGACCTCCGTGAATAATTGCAGGTGTACCTTCTATTGTTTGAACTAAATTTGGTTTGAATGCATCCTTTAATAGCAAAGTTAGAGCACCCTCTACTGCTAATTGTCTTACTGTAATGGGTTCTTTGTCATATGTATAAGCAATCACCATTTGAGCAAGTCGCTCTTTTAAATCTTTCAAAGTAGTTGCCAAGCATAAAACTGCCATGATTTCTGAAGCAACAGTAATATCAAAACCATCTTGTCTAGGAACACCTTGCAATGGACCACCTAAGCCGATAGTTATTTGTCGTAATGCACGGTCATTAATATCTAAAACGCGCTTCCAAGCAATTCTTCTCGGGTCTATGTTCAGTACGTTGCCTTGATGTAAATGATTATCAATCAATGCGGCTAACGCGTTATTTGCCGACGTGATCGCGTGTATATCTCCTGTAAAGTGAAGATTGATGTCTTCCATTGGTAATACTTGTGCAAAACCACCACCAGTGGCCCCACCTTTTACACCCATAACAGGACCTAGAGAAGGTTCACGCAATGCAACGATGACGGATTCGTTCAGTTGATTGAATGCATCTGCCAGTCCCACTGTTACCGTGGATTTTCCTTCTCCAGCAGGAGTTGGACTTATAGCAGTTACTAATACGACTTGTCCAAGTTTAGTTGCAGGAGGTAATGAATCGACGTTAATCTTTGCTTTATAGTTGCCGTATAATTCAAGTGCTTGTCTAGGAATTCCTGCTTTATCAGCTATTTCATTAATAGGTAAGATGGTTGCATTAGTTGCAATAGATAAGTCTGTAAATGTCATAAATATCCACCCTTTCGTGTTCGCCTTATTTTAGAGAAAAATCTATAATTGATCAGCCTGTTGTAATAGTTTAAACAATAATTATCATATCATAATTTCTGATACATAAAGGCTTCTAACGTTGTGAGGATATTTTAGCTTAGTACATAGTTTTTTCTGGTCAACCTTTTAAAGTGTTCCCTACTATCGAGAATTTTTGCTAATGAATGGTGTTTTAAATGGAGAATTTGGGAATGCTAAAACAACCTATATATGACGGAGGAATACTTATGTTCGATTCTATTAATAAGTACAAACAAGAGGATAATACCAAAAAACAAAATGATAATGAAAAGAAGAGCACCAAGCTATCTGCTAATGATGTGTCAGAGGAAAAAAGTGAGAATACGGAGACTGTAGTGTTACAAAACCGAATTAATACAGAAGGACTTTAAACGTATTCGTATTCGAGTGGCACAAGCCAAAACCAAGCCAATTAGCCCCCTACACACTGCGTGTTTCGGGGTGTTTTTGTGGGATGAATTGGGCGAAAGGGAATAAACTCTACTTGAACAGGAATAAACGGGGTTTGAACGGGAATAAAGCGACTGTGAACAGGAATAAACAGCTCACGAACCGGAATATATCAAAATGAACAGGAATAAACCCGATTGAGCGCGCCTACTAGTAAACGTAACTAAATTATTTGATCAAGTTAAAGATATTAAGATAATCGTAATTCACTCGAAGCTTATATAGCTCATGGTGTATAATGCAACTGTGAGCAAGAGTCATATCTACTGTTTGAATATCGTAATATAAAGAGACAAACATGAAAGCGAGTGAAAAAATATGGGGCGCAAATGGAATAATATTAAAGAAAAGAAAGCTTCGAAGGATTCAAATACTAGTCGTATTTATGCAAAATTCGGACGCGAAATTTATGTAGCAGCAAAACAAGGTGAACCAGATCCGGATTCAAATCGTGCATTAAAAATTGTACTAGAACGTGCAAAAACATATAGTGTTCCAAAAGTAATTGTGGATCGTGCAATTGAAAAAGCAAAAGGCGGCTCAGAAGAAAATTATGATGAACTGCGTTATGAAGGTTTTGGACCAAACGGCTCTATGGTAATCGTTGAAACACTGACAAACAACGTCAATCGTACAGCATCAGATGTGCGTGCTGCATTTGGTAAAAATAGTGGGAATATGGGTGTAAGTGGATCAGTAGCTTACATGTTTGATGCAACTGCAGTCATTGGTATGGAAGGAAAAACAGCGGACGAAGTTCTTGAACTTTTATTAGAAGCAGACGTAGATGTGCGTGACATTTTAGAAGAAGAAGAAGCGGTTATTGTGTATGCTGAACCCGATCAATTCCATGCTGTGCAAGAAGCATTCAAGAATGTTGGAATTATAGAATTTACAGTAGCTGAACTGACAATGCTAGCACAAAATGACATTACACTCGATTCTGATGCACAAGTACAATTTGAGAAAATGATTGATGCCTTAGAGGATTTAGAAGACGTTCAACAAGTTTATCACAACGTTGATTTGGTCGAATAAAGATTGAAGAAGCTGTACCTTAAATCAGGATTAACCTGGTTAAGGTACAGCTTCTTTTAATGGTATTTTCTTTTATTCTGAGTCCTTGCGCAGTTACGCTGGTCTTAATGAAATTGGAAAAGGGACATGCCTGGTTAGACATGCCCCTTTGTTTATATAAGATAACATAATAACTTTGAATGATATTGTTCATCCCGAATATTCGGGGAATAATTTCCTAAGAAAGTGTTCCTTGCTTTCCGTGCCGCGGTCATTTGTCCACTGGTTGTCTTCCTTAAGCAACGTAAACCCTACCTTCTTTTACGTCCTTGCGACCCTATAGTCGCGCCAGTGTGAATAAGTTTAATCAAAAACATCGAGTAGATGCCAGAATTTCAAATCTTACTTGCTATCTTATCTTGTTAACTAGATTATTATCACATGATTCTTTGGGTTTGTCAATAAACTTTCTAATATCCCTTTAATTCTGTTAGTGAAAGAAGATGATATGATTTTTTCTTTACAATTTTCCGTTATTGGTGTCTTCAAATCACCAAACGGAATAAAACTCCGCTAATCCCTAGGTCTCTCAATATAAATTACATAAGATAATAATAAATAATGAAAGAAAGGGGGGACTTTATAATGGAAAATTATAGTGCTTATGGTGCTTACGGTGATTGTGGAGGCTATGCTCCAGTTGGTGGCCAGTACGAGAGCTACCCTCGTAGAGGGAATACATTTGCTTTAATTGTGGTTCTTTTCATTCTATTAATTATTATTGGTGCACATTTCCAGAAAAAATGTTAAGTAGTAAACATTTTTGTGCGCAGTGAAAGAAAAAATATAACTACTCCCCCCGAAATTTCCCCATTCAAATAAAGATTTACGTATAAAGCATATGTTCACCACAACTAATCGAGTTGTGGTGTTTTTTGATTAGAATTCTGCTCGACTAATTTTTCAGGTCGCTTTGAACGGCAAACCCACGGCACCATAAGGTAGTTTAGCGTCGGATGTTTGTACGAGGCTCCAATAGTTTTTATTATCGAGCGATTGCTCAGTTGTAATTATTGGCTGTCACGTTGTAAATCTGGACGGCCACGTTGTAAATATAGACCTCCACGTTGTAAAATTCTCGATACATGTTGTGATAGTTAAATTTTGAAAGCTAGTATAGATTATTATTTAATATTCATTAACTCAACGACTCTAAAATGATATTCACTTATTGTAAGTCTCAGCACCATGTTAAACTGTTAATTTCTTGAAAGTACAAGCATACTTTTACAGTTTTTTCTTGATTTGAATGAATCTTATCCAAAGATTTTTCTTCGATATAAAAAATGTTTTTCCAAACTTACTTTTCTTTTAGAAATTCATTTGACATTGACGTAACGTAAAGGTGTAAGATGAGTTTGTCAGGAGTTGATGAAATGGAATATACGGTGCAAAAACTAGGGAAGTTAGCTGGAGTTAGTACACGTACGTTACGCTATTATGACGAGATGAATCTTCTCAAGCCTGCGAGAATCAATTCATCGGGCTATCGTATTTATGGTCAAACTGAAGTGGATCTATTGCAGCAAATTTTATTATACAGAGAACTGGGTATGAGTCTCGATCACATTAAGCAAATTGTGAACAATCCATCATTTGATGGTGTAAAGGCACTGAACGCTCATCGATCACAACTCCTAGACAAACGACAGCAATTAGATAAATTGATTGCCAATGTAGAAAAAACAATTTCTTCAACGGAAGGGAGTATCAATATGACGAACAATGAAAAATTTGAAGGATTTAAGCAAAAAATAGTAGATGATAATGAGCAAAAGTATGGAAATGAAATACGAGACAAATATGGCGATGATGCTGTGGATCAATCCAATGCTAAAGTTCAAGCTATGACTCAAGCGCAACATTTAGATGTGAAACAACTAGCGAAAGACATTACCTCAACTTTGGCTGTGGCATTTAAAACAGGAGACCCAGCAAGTGAACTTGCTCAAAATGTAGCGGAATTGCATAAGCAGTGGCTTATGTTTTACTGGAGTGAATATAGCATCGAAGCACATGAAGCGCTTGCCCAAATGTATGTGGATGATGAAAGGTTTAAAGCCTATTATGATAAAGAAGTTCCTGGAACGGCAGAGTTTTTACGAAACGCCATTGTTGTTTACACTAATGCATTAAAATAATAAATCTTTGGTCCAAAGTCTATAGACTACGGACCATTTTTTAGTTATCAATAAGTTTTTCCTGTGATTCAAGAGGTGAAAGAGCTTTCGTCTGATCTAGGTAAATAAAAGCGTCATAACGGTTTCCGATTTTGGAAGGAACATAATTATATTGTGCTTCATACGCAGGGTCGTACACCACGCCAATTGCTCTATGGCCAATCCAGTCATTAAAGAAATGACGATTTTTATTAGTAAAGATTAACAACTTATTAAACGCACCACTCATATGTAAAGCATCCTCCCAGGAGCCCTTCAAAGCGGAAGGCACTTCAATCTGTTTATAGGGAACTCCCCATTCCTCTGCAGCAATGACAGTTCCTCGATGAGTACCAAACCCCACAGTATAGACATCTTTCTTTTTATTCTGTAGTCGAACAATCTGACCTACATTCATCATGTCGGATGCTTCCATATCTGTAGCTGAAGCATCTCCTATATGGGAGTTGTGTTCCCAAACGATAATTTTTGCTTGTTCTCCGTGGTAATCCATTACTTCATTGATAACTTCAACCATATGCTTGTCTCTAATATTCCAAGACAACTCATCACTTCGAACCATTGCGCGGTAATAGTTTTCAGCGTTATGTACAACCATGGCATTCACTAGTAAATTCAAATTTGCTTCTTGTTCAACTTTACTTTTGCCATCGTCGCGTGCTCGAATGGAAGTCAAGAGTTTTGAAACTGCCTCTACACATGCTTGTGAAATGTTAACAGAGGCCATCGCATAGCTGTCAGAATCCCGGTTAAATGGTTTAAAACAACGGAGCGCTTTTTTTGCTAACTCTAAATCAGTTCCGTCAGGATGTGTTTTTCTTAAATATGTAATCACTTCATCTAAGGATTCCCACAAACTGTATACATCAATTCCATAAAACCCTATTTTGTGATTCGCTTCTTTTTGTTGGTTGTGCAACTTTAACCATAAAATAAATTCAGCGATTTCTTCATTCGCCCACATCCATGAAGGCCATCGTTTAAATGTACTTAATATATCTCGTACATCTTTCTTCTCTTCGTCAAAGCCCTTAATAAACCTGTTAATTTGCTGGGTGGATGGCCAATCCCCTTCGATAGCAATAAGCGTAAATCCTTTTTCTTGGATTAGCTTTTTGGTTAATGCTGCCCGAACTGAATAAAACTCAGAAGTACCGTGGGTTGCTTCTCCTAAAAGGACGATTTTCGCTTCCCCAATTGCTTCAATAATAGGTTTTAAATCTTCGTCTGTTTCGAATGGAAGGGCATAGCTTTTTATCGATTCATCAAGAGAATTCAATATAAAACTCCTTTTTATTCAAGTATTAGTTTAGAGATAATATTTCAGTCATACTTCATAAGACCTTACATGAATACAGGGAATGAAACCATTTTTCAGTTAGCATACACGATTTATAACTAGCTGCAAAACATATTAACAAAAGAAATGGCCATAAGTCAGTAGACTAAAGGCCATTCCTTCCTATTCAATTATTTGTATACGTGTGTCTTTAAACCAAACATGCATTTGTGCTAAGTGCGCGAGTAACTGTGGACCTGACATTAACTGTCCGAACCATGGTACTTTGAATGCGGCTCCTTTAGAATCAACTAGTTCGTTTAGTCGGTTACGATCAAAAAGCTCATGTAGAATTGAATTCTTGTCTTTCAGAATTTCTTTTAGCCATAATTGAACACGGTCTGTGTAATAGGGGTTATGTGTTTTGGGATAGGGACTCTTTTTACGATAAAGCACTTCGTCAGGCAACATGCCATCTAATGCTTTACGCAAAATGCCTTTTTCCCGATTTCCAGCCATCTTCATATCCCATGGAATGTTCCAAGCGTATTCGACGAGACGATGATCGGCAAAAGGCACTCGAACTTCTAGACTAGCCCCCATACTCATGCGATCTTTTCGATCAAGCAGGGTCGTCATAAACCACACTATGTTTAAATAAAACATTTCTCTTCGTTTTGCATCTATGCTACTTTCTCCATCAAGTCTAGGGGTTTCGGCTACGGTTTCTTCGTATGCTTGTCGAGCGTAGGCTTCAAGATTTAGTTTTTGACGCCAATCATCTTTTAATAAAGATACACGTTCATTCGTTGACCGCATCCATGGAAATCCAGTGCCGTTTAAATCTTTGACGTTGTGGAACCACGGATAGCCTCCAAAAATTTCATCGGCACATTCTCCTGACAACCCGACTGTGAAATCTTGTTTGATTTCTCGACAAAACCACAGTAAAGAAGAATCAACATCCGCCATTCCTGGTAAGTCACGGACATGAACAGCTTCAGTCAAGTCATTGATTAATTGGTCTTGGGTGATGATCGAAGAATGATGCACGGTACCGAATGTATCCACTATTTTATTAATAAAAGGACTATCTGCATTTGGTTGGAACTCATTCGCTTTAAAAAACTTGGCATTGTCTTCGTAGTCAATGGAATACGTATGGAGTGGACCTTTTCCTTCTAACTTATAACGATTGGCAGCGATAGCGGTAATGGCGCTGGAGTCAAGGCCACCTGATAAAAACGTACAAAGTGGAACGTCTGATACAAGTTGCCGTTCCACTGCATCAGTTACAAGGAATCGAACTTTCTCAGCAGTTTCATCGAGGGAATCTGTATGCACTTCACTTTTAACATTCCAGTAGCGCCAAATTCGCAGACCTAGCCGAGAAATAGTTAGGGCGTGAGCAGGGCGTAGTTCATGTATTCCGTGGAAAACTCCTGAACCAGGCTTTCTAGATGGGCCAACAGCTAATACTTCCGCCAAGCCTTCACGCGAAAGCTGTGGTTTTACATCGGGATGTGCAAGAAGGGACTTTATTTCTGAACCAAAAAGAAATCCTCCATTATTTTCACTATAAAACAATGGTTTGACCCCAAGACGGTCACGCGCAATAAAAACTTTCTGGTCTTTTTCATCCCAAATGGCAAAGGCAAAAATGCCATTAAAATACTCAACGCATTGTTCTTTCCATTCGATATACGAAGTCAATAATACTTCAGTATCGGAATGTCCTGAAAAAGTATAGCCTTTTCTTAGCAGTTCTTTCCGAAGATCTTCCGTATTATATAATTCGCCGTTGTAGCTAAGTGTATACCGATTGTCATGATGAACTTTTGTCATCGGCTGTTTGCCACCTATAGGATCGACAACTGTCAATCGTCGGTGACCAAAAACTGCATGTATATTTAACCACACATTCTCATCATCGGGTCCACGCTTAGATAGCGTCTTCGTCATTTTCTCAACGACAGATGCTTGCGTACGTAAATCTCGGTTAAAATGAACCCAACCTGTAATCCCACACATTGTTCTTCATCCCTTCCAGCTTAAAGTCTTAATTAATTGCATCTCCCTAGCCTATGCAAAATAATCAATATTGCTCACGAGATAGGAAATCAAACCAAGTCTGCCGAATCATTTGAATAGAGAACGGTGGATAGAAAGGGGAATATGCATGAAAATATGGTTTGCTTACAACTGGGTGGCAAGAGAAGAATGGTATAAGTGGTGTGAGGATGTACCACCGGAGGAACTTCTAAAGATTCGCACAGGCGGAGTGGGTGGAATCTTGCATACTTTGTTCCATATTATCGATGCGGAGTGGAGTTGGATTCGCATTATGCAAGGCAAGCCTGATTTTCAAGAGAGTTTTGAGGATTACCAGAGTTTGGAGAGCGTGAAAGGATTGGATATGCTCTTTAAAAAAGATGTGGAGGAGTTTGTTGCTACGTGGAAAAGTAGTTTGGAAAATGAACTTTTGCAAGAAATCAAACAAGATGGAAGCATAGAAACCCTCACATGGGGGGAAATAATGCGTCATGTCATCGCACATGAAATCCATCATGTCGGTCAAATGTCTGTGTGGGCTAGGGAAATTGGAAAACAACCCGTCTCAGCAACTCTAATCAGAAAAGGACTCATTGTGTAAATGTATAATAACGCGGCTTCGTTCATGACTATTCTGCATGACTAGGGTTTCCGGGAAGCTTTGGATGGAAAACCCAATGAGTCATACCTACAGAATGAAAGAGAAGTACGAGGTGACGAAACATACCTAAAAGCAATCTTACTGGGGTTGTGCACACGTCGCTCACTTATAACTTTTACGGGCTTTTGGTTTACTAAAGAATAGACACTTACTACATAGAAAACAAGCTGCCGAAGATACAATTTTCGGCAGCTTTTTACTTTATTTAAGTATTCTCAATCCTCCTGAAGTACGAAAATGGGTTTTGCCAAAATGTAACACGTCTCTATCTTAAAAAGAGATGGTTCTATTTGTCGAGCGGTCGCTCAGTTGTAATTATTGAGTGTCACGTTGTAATTATGGAACGTGACGTTGTAAAAATAGAACTCCACGTTGTAAAAATAGCGTTTCACGTTGTAATAGTAAAATTATGGAATATAATTAGGTGTTGAAATGTGAAAGACATCAAGTGCTATATGGTCACTTCATCTGTTGCGGCGGATCTTCAGACGCCTACTTTAAAAGTCAGTGTTTCTTTTCACAAATAACAAACTTAAAACACTATATTCATGGATGCACACATCCTGCAGGGTTCCTATACGAAAAGACAGCTAATGAAGTGACAAAGTCACTTCATTAGCTGTCTAATAATCTTGTAGCAGGTTTGCAATCCAAAGAAATCTGAAACCCAAATGGATACTGTAGCAATAAAAATATTTAGCATGAACTTAAAATCTTTAGCAACAAGAATTTTTTGTAAGTAAGTTCGTACTACAGACGCCCGTTTCTGGCAAATCTAATTCTACGCGTTTAGCTGCTTCTAGATCGCCTGTTAAGTGAGCGACAATTGACCTTACTTGCTCATAACCTGTGGCCATTAAAAAGGTTGGAGCGCGTCCATAACTCTTCATACCTACGATATAAAAGTTTTTTTCAGGTTGACGTAGTTCAGTTTCTCCATGAGGTCGGACAGTGCCGCAACTGTGTAAGTTCGGATCAATAAGTGGCGCAAGTTTCGAAATACTTTCAGATGCAGAATCTATGTCTAATCGAATTTCTCGTAAGAAATTAAAATTAGGACGAGACCCAGTATTCGCAATAATTTCATCGATATGGTGAATCGCAGTTCCTTCACCTTTTGTAGTTCCGTGAATTGTTAAAGCGTTACCTTCATCAATCACTTGGTGTATTAGAAAAGGGGTATGAGTGGTAATTCTCCCGCTATCAACTAATTGGTGAATACGAGATCCTAATTGACCTCTAGCCGGAAGTGCATCTAAAGCTTCTCCTCCATATGCATCTTCTACACGGTTTTTGCGAAGAATCCACACGATTTCGGTCCCTTCCAGAGTGGCTAATTCTAAAATAGTATTGATTGCAGAATGACCACCACCGACTACTGCAACTCGCTTATGTTCAAACTTTGAACGAGATTCTCCCGTTATATCAGGAATGCCATACGTTATTTTAGATGCTAGTAATTCCTCTTGCTTTGTCCAGACATTGTCCGCATTAACAGGATTAGGTTGCCCCCAAGTTCCAGTGGCATCTATGATTGCTCTAGCTTCAATTCTTTCAGTTTGACCTTCTTTTTCTACATACAAAACAAACGACTGTTCATCTCGTTTCGCATTCTTCATCTTATCTAATCCATTTTTGCTAATAGCCATAACTGTTGAATCTAATTTAATAAACGGTTTAATTTGAGGCAGATTGGCTAATGGGATTAAATAATCCTCAACGATATCTTTTCCATAGGGCAAGCGTTTCATAACGGGTGCTAGCCAACCGTTCTCTTGTAAAAGGTGCATAGCTACTTTATCAATATTGAACTGCCACGATGAGAATAAACGTACATGTCCCCATGTCAAAATATTATTTCCTACACTAGGACCAGACTCAATAAGTACAAACTGTTCATTTTTAGCTACTAAATGTGCTGCTGCAGCCAAGCCAACGGGACCTGCTCCGATAATTGCGATTGGCATAGTTGAAAGTGCACCCTTACTTACAGGTGTTTCACAACAATTCGTTAAAATGGTAAAGCTCATTTTGTCTTTCGTGATGTGGATTCCTCTTTTCTTTATAGTTGTGAAATGCAAGTATTAACTAAGTGTAAGCAAGATTTCTCTTGCTTAGATTAATGGTGTGCAGCAGACACTTGATTTTGACATGGCATTATTTAATAGCTTAATTGATCTTAAAACGGTTTCTTGTTCAAATTCATTCATATGTGAGAAGATTTCATCTAAATATGCGTTCATTGATGATTCTACTGATAGTGCTATTTTATGTCCTTCGTCTGTTAAAGATAAAATATAAAAGCGTTTGTCATCAGGAGAGGGAGACTTTGCAACAAGTTGCATCTTTATTAACGTTTGTATTTGGCGACTAAATGTCGTAACATCAATCGCTAAAATGTCTGCGATTTGTTGCATCGATGGACTATGTTGTTTATCTATTTCATATAGAATATGACTATGAACGGTTGTAATATCGATGTTACCACCTGCACAACAGTTTTTATTTAATATACCGAAGCGGCGAGTTAAAATTTGAAAAAGCTCACGTTTGTTATCCATGTTGTCACCTCTTTAAATTAATTATATGTCATTCATTTGCAAAATGCAACTATTATATTAAAGTTAATTTAAAATAAGGAGTGTTCATATGAAATTTATAATTCGTCAAATGATTCCTTCAGATTGGGGTCAAGTTAAAGAAATTTACGAAGAGGGTATCAAAACGAAAAACGCGACTTTTGAAACAATAGCACCATCGTATGAAAAATGGATGGGATCAGCACACCCAGGTTGTCATTTAATTGTAGAAGAAGATTTTCAAGTGTTGGCATGGGCAAAAGTACTTTATACATCAGCCCGTCCAGTATATGCAGGTGTGGGAGAAGTCAGTATTTACGTACATCCAAAAGCAAAAGGAAGAGGAATCGGAAAACATCTTTTATCTGAATTGATACTTGTATCTGAGCAACAAGGATTTTGGACACTAAAAGCAAGCATCTTTCCTGAAAACGAATCTAGCATCCAGCTCCATAAAAAATGTGGATTTCGCATCTTAGGAATACACGAGAAAATTGGGGAGATGGATGGAGTCTGGCGGGATAATATCATTATGGAGAGAAGAAGTGATTCGGTAGGTGTTGATAAATAAATTAGTGTCTGTAAAGGAAAAAGTCACACAAGCATTCTCAAAGAACTTGTGTGACTTGGTCAGCACTTCATTATTTACCTAGGTGACGTCTCTGGGTTACCGATTGACCACCTATTCCCCAATTGTCAGTATCTACTTCATCGATAACAACAACAGTTGTTTCAGGATTTTTGTCTAAAACATCCACTAATAGCTGTGTGACGCCTTTAATAAGTTCTGCTTTTTTCTCTGGAGTTACATGTTCATTTGTAATTTTAATGTTTACGTAAGGCATTTTCATCACTCCTCGCTATTCTTACATGTAGAATTCATGATTTTTCGAATTGTAATGTCTTGCTTCAAGCGGTATCCCACGGGGGCAGAAAGGCGCAATTTGCGCTTTCCATCTTCGGCGCATTTTAAGAAGACGTTTGCGCTTACCTTACATCCATTCTAGAAATTCCAATCGATTCCCGAATGGATCATCCACATAGAACCGTTTCGCTCCTGGTAATTTATCGTCAACTTGAATCGAGATACCTTTTTCTCTGATATGAGTAGCAAACTCTTCTATATCTGACACTTCAAAAGCGGGATGTGCTTTTTTCGCTGGTATAAAAGATTTTTCTACGCCAACGTGAATGTGTACATGTCCATTCGAAAACCAAACGCCTCCATTTCTCTTTAACTCATGCGGTTTTTCTACTTCTTGCAATGAAAGAATTCCTTGAAAAAACAAGCGTGCTTTTTCTTCACTACCAATTGGTGCTGCTAGTTGAATATGATCAACTCGTTTAATTAACATCATCTTTGCTTTCCGCCCTTTCTTGTTTAACTAAAGGAAGTAAAAATAGTGCGGCGATAAATACTACTAAAGCTGCGCCTGTAAGTGCCCCAGTATAACTTTCTGTTTCTGCAGTTAATACTCCTGCAATCGAAGGTCCAATCATTTGTCCAAGTGCATAAACGGTCGTCATGATAGCGATGACTCGTGCACTACCAAGAGGATTTTTATCGCGTGCAAACGCTGTGGCAAGAGTCGTTACCCCCATAAAAGTTGCACCAAAAAGAATGGCACTTACATAAAAACTGAAAGAAGAATCCGATAACGCTGGTAATACGATACCAACAGCTTGAATTAGTAATAGAATCATTAAGGACAACATGTACCCATATTTACTTCCAAAGTATGACCAGATGACGCATGAAGGGATTGCCATTAAACCAACTAAGACCCAAACACTTGTGGCATTGCCACCAAAAGAGGGAGTCTGTTGGGCAATTGCAACAATGAATGTCCCAGTGACTATATAACCTAATCCTTCTAATCCATACGATACCAATAACCATGGGAGCCATTTCGTCTTTTTCTTTGGTTTTATAGGTGTAATAGACAGAGTGACAGAAGGTTCGGTGGTATCTTCTTTAATGGTTAGAAACACAATAATACTTAAGAGTCCGGCTAAGCAAGCAAGACCTATCCAAGCACCTTGATAATGAAAGTTCTCTATTAATAGAGGAACAAGTAATCCCGATATGAAAATACCAAGACCAACCCCTCCATACATAATGCCAACCCATCCAAGTTTCCGTAGTTTTGCCAGTTGATCAAGTATTAAACTCGAAGCTAAAACGAAAACGAATGCACTGGTAATGCCTGAAAAGAAACGCCATACCATCCATGAAGTGTGACTATATGTAAGACCCATGAGTAACGTTAATAAAACACTGAAAATGATAGTAACTCTCAAAAAAATTGCGCGATTGCGTTTTAAAGGAACAAGAATGGCGATAATAGCACCAACCAAGTAACCGGCGTAATTACTTGAGGCTAAGAAACCAGCGAAGCGTGTAGAAAATTCAGCTTCTTGTTGCATAAAAGGCAAGATAGGTGTGTAAGCAAAACGCCCTATACTCATGGCAATAAAAAGGGCGAAAACGCCACCGATGACAATTGAATAAGGATTTCTAGACAAGGCGATTCCTCCATTATTTTTCTTTTCCCATCATACTCTATTAAATGAAAAATTGAAAAAAAGGTTTGATTTCCATGATAAAGAGGAGATATATAAGGAAAAGCAAAGAAAGTAGGACATAACATATGAATGTTCAACAATTAAAGCAATTGAAAGATCAACTAACGCAAGACTTGCAAGAAGTAAAAGGACGTCTTCAGGAAGATGCCCCTTTAGAAACAACGGAGTTATCCAATTATGATAATGATCTTGCTGATAATGCGACGGATTTGACAGGTCAAAATACAGAAATGGCAATTGAACATCACAAGGAAGAAGAAATAGAACAAATTGAAACGGCATTGCAAGCAATTGAAGATGGTACGTACGGAATTTGTGCAGTAGGTGGGGAAGGCATTCCATTTGAAAGACTTGAAGCTTTACCAACAGCACAAACATGTGTTGAACATGCCGATCAAGATGTTTAAACAAAAAGAAGATAAGCAAGATTAAACAGATAATTTTAAAATTTAAATAAAAAACGCAAACGGAGACTTCTTTCGTTTGCGTTTTTTAACTATTTTAGAAAGAGAGTTTCACACTATTCAAAAGAGTAAACTTTATTCTATAATTAAAAATATGAAAATATATATAAATTGGATGAAGAACAAATAATTGCAAAAAATAAATGGTCATTTCGTTAATGTTCAACTTTTAATGAAGAAGGGGGTAATTTAAGATGAAATTAGTCAAGCCATCACTTGAGTGGAAAGAACAACACAAAGTTTACATGGAAGAATGGGGATCTGCACGAATGGTTCCGAGTAGCATGGATTTATCAGGGTTTCATACATATGAAGATTATTTAGATACATTGGACGAACGTGCAAAAGGCAAGACCCCTTGGGTACCGAGTTCCCATTACTTTTTAGTAAATAATGACCATCAAATAGTGGGAATGGTCGATATTCGTCATGAACTTAACGAGTTTTTGCGAACAATCGGTGGGCATATCGGGTACGGTATTCTGCCCTCTGAACGAAATAAAGGGTACGCAACCTATTTATTAAAAGAAGCACTTAATAAATGTAAAGAACTTCATATCAATCAAGTTCTAATAACATGTGATGAAGACAATATTGGTTCTACAAAAGTCATTTTAAATAATGGGGGAGTAGAAGACGATTTGTTTATAACTGAAGAAGGTCAGATGAGAAGAAGGTTTTGGATTTCTGTTAAGGAATCTTGAAAATAAATGTCTGAATATTTTATAAATTTTTTCATCCAATTATAAGGGAATTATTTCATATGTGATAGTATAAGATAAATAGCCTATTAAACTAGCTAGTGGTACCTATTACCAAGTGTGAATTTAACTGGAAAAGATAAATTTATTTTCAATAAAAACAGTAAAATGGTGCTAAAAAATATAAAAAGTAATAAAAAATGGTAAAAATCTGTTTTCAATCTACCAATTATCAGTTAAACTGAATTTAATTAAATGAAAATTCACATTATTAGCAAGCTTAAATATACCTTTGATTTTTATGAATGCAACCCATATTTGTCTAATTCAATAGAAAGGAGCGCGAATCATGAATCAAGTATTAGAGACCATGGAATCAAATGAAATACTTCAAAGTGAAATGATGTATATCAGAATAATGGAGTATTCAGTTGAGACCATTATTATTCATGCAGACTATAAAATTATTTATATTAATCAAGTAGGATCTGAATTTTTAAGGGGAACAAAAGAACAAATAATTGGCTCAAACTGTTTAGATATTATTCAGGATGACATGAAGGACATGATTCGGGAACGAATTGAACATGGCATGTGTGGAGAAGAACCTCTTGAAGTGATTGAACAAGCGATTATACGATGTGATGGGACCCTCGTGGATGTTGAGTTTTACTGTCAGCCAGTTCAATTTGGTAATCGAAGAGCCATGCAAACCGTTTTTAGAGATATTACGATACGAAAAGAAACGGAGAAAATGTTGTATGATCGACAGAAAATGGCGTCGATTGGACAAATTGCTGCAGGTATTGTACATGAAGTGAAGAATCCGCTAACCTCAGTCAAAGGTTTTTTACAATTACTAAAGGAGAATAATCCACACCCTTATTTAATAGCGATGGAAAGTGAATTAGAGAAGGCAATTGATACATTGTCAAATTTACTTCAAGTAGCTAAACCGGATCTCTACAGTGAACCAATTACCGAAATTGATTTATGTAAAGAACTGTCCTCTCTTTTGTTTTTATTTCAAGACAAACTATATGACATAGAGATTGAAACAGATTTTCAAGATTGTGATAAACATATATTTGGAAAGAAGAATATGTATTTAAAAGCGTTTTTTAATTTGATTAAAAATGCAATTGAAGCAATGCCAGGTAAAGGGAAGCTTCGAATTGAACACTACTATCAAAGTGACAGTGTTCATGTGAAAATTAGCGATACCGGTGTCGGTATTCCTAAAGATAAAATCAATTTACTTGGAACTCCATTTTATTCGAACAAAAGCGATGGAACCGGTCTAGGGTTAACACAAGTATTCTCTACAATTAATGATCATGGTGGACAAATAACTGTACACAGTGTTGTCGACCGGGGTACAACAGTTCACATGAAATTACCAGAGAACCCAGTTGGTTTTGAAATGCATTGAATTATGTCTATTTGTCGATTCTTAGACATGAGAAATGTATAGTGAAACTCAAATTTCAATATTGATATAGGTAGAGATTAAGTATTATACTTGTTAATGTCCATTCAGATATCCTGAAAAGGGCATTTTTTTTTCGTTAATTTAAGAAAGTATAAGTTTTTTCGAGCAATACCTTCGTACTTGGAGTTGTTATGTCTAGCTCCAAAGCTCACACCTAAGCTTCAGAACCAGTGATGAGCTAGTAGGCGCTTTCTGCTTTTCTTATATAAATTCATAAAAAAGCACCAATCTATGAAAGACTGATGCAAAAAAATTATAGAGCTTTTAACATACCGCCGTCTATGATAAGAGATTGACCGGTCATATACGTATTTGCGGGAGATGCTAGAAATAACACAACCTTAGCAAATTCTTCAGGTTGTCCATAACGTCCGATTGGAATCAAACTTTCACTGCGTTTTACAATGTCTTCAACAGAAACACTTTGTCTAGTTGCTGCAATTTGGTCGAGTTCAGCAACGCGGTCTGTTGCAATACGACCTGGACCGATGGTATTTACTAAGATATTATTTTTCGCATATTCTCTAGCTAAACTTTTTGTCAGTCCAACCATACCAGATCTGAAGGTATTGGATAGGATCAACCCATCAATGACTTCTTTTGTCGAAGAAGAAGAGATATTGATGATACGTCCGAAATTAGTTGCTTCCATATGAGGCAATACGGCACGTGTCGTCCGAATATAACTAAGTAAGTTCTTTTCAAATGCAGCCATCCAATCACTATCTTCTAAGTCTTTAAATCCACCAGCAGTTGGTCCTCCTGTATTATTAATTAATATATCGGCACCGCCAAATTCTGCCGTTACCCAAGCAAAAAGAGCGTTTATGTCTTCAACTGAAGACATGTCACATGTTTTAGCATAAACATGCTGGTTATTCGTCAGTTGCTTAATTTCATCAACTGTCTGAGCCAATGTTGCTTCATTACGACTGGATAAAAGAACTGTAGCCCCTTCTTTAGCAAATTCAAGAGCTGTTGCTTTTCCTAAACCTTTACTCGAAGCCGTAACGACAACGACTTTATCTTTTAATTGTAAATCCATACAATCCCTCTTTTCTTTAAACTTATATGACTTCAAGCTTAACTTCTAATTCAATCTCTACATTCCCTTTAAGTGCCCGACTAATCATACAAGAACTTTCGGCTTTTTTTGCTATTTTTTGCGCTAACTCCAAATCTGTTCCAAATTGTAACTTGAGATGAGGACGATGAATAATCTTTTTGTACGTGATGACTCCTTTGGTAATATCAACGATGCCTTCAGAGGTCAAAGTTAAACTTTCTTTCTCTATCTTGCTACGTTCAAGCATAGCGGCAAGAGTAATAATATAACAAGTAGCAGCTGCACCAAGTAACATTTCATCAGGATTCGTTCCAATTCCAGGACCGTCCATCTCAGGCGGAATCGAAATCTTGGTATGTAAGTTTGCAGTCTCTATTGTTCCCACATCATTACGAAGACCGGGCCAATTTGCCTTTAAATGAAAAGAATGAAGTGCCATAAAAATCCCCCTCGTTCTTCTATTCTTCATTGTAAATGATTTTACAGAATAATATAGTAATGATGTTTCGTGAAATGAAACTTTTTAATTGAATTTACAGTAGGAATAGCTTCTTTTGGGGACAGACGGGAATTGAGGTAATAAAGAGTGAGGAGGGATGGTGCAATGTTTTATTGTAATCCTTTTTCTATCTACTATAGTAGAAACTTAAACAGTGGTACACTTAAATTACATTTTAAGGGTACAAAGGGGCGTGAATACGCATGGATGAGCGAATGCTAACATTAAAAGGAAAGAGTTTTCAAAACTTTGACGAAGCGGCCGAATGTATTTTACAGATGATGAGTAAAATCGTCGATATGAATACACTGTTTATTGCAAAAAACGATAAGGAAACAAATCGTATTATCAAAGCAGTGAATGTAAAAGATAATCTTATAAACGAAGGGGAAGAACTGCCTTTTAAAGAAACCTTTTGCAAATTGACTGTAGACCATGGTCGTAAAATCTTAGTAATTGAAGATATAACTCAACACCAACAGGCTAATGAACTCCAAGTGGCAGCAGATTTAGGGAGCGGCTCTTTCATAGGCATTCCTATTTATTTTGAAAATGGAGAAAACTATGGAACCATCTGTGGATTAGATACGAAAAATATAGAATTTCCTGAGCAGCATATACAGATATTTGAATCAATGGCTTCTGTCCTTACATATGTACTTGAACTGGACAAGGCAAATCAACATATTCAAACACTAACTGCTCCTTTAGTGCCTATAACAAAAGGTGTAGCTATTTTACCGATTATCGGTGATATTACAGCACAACGAGCAGAAAATATTATTCAAATTGCTTTAGCGAAAAGCCGAGATTACGATTTAGACTATTTAATCGTCGATTTGTCCGGAGTTACTCAAATCAATGCTACCGTTAGTGGGGCGCTTTTAAAACTCGTTAAAATCCTAGAAATTATTGGAGTCAAACCTATTTTGACAGGTTTCCAACCTCAAATGGCTATGAATGCACTACAAGTACATATGGACCTCAAAGACATCACGATTGACTCTACTTTAGAACGAGCGCTCCAACGAATCGGTTTTGTATTACAACGTGAATAGCCAAAAGAAAACACCTTTTCACATTGGAAAGGTGTTTTCTTTTGTGCGATTTTTCACTACTTTTTATAAGACATAAAGCCTACACAGTGATATTTAACTGTAATGCGTAGGTTTAGAGAAAATTGATTTACTTATATAAAACACAGTGAAACTATCAAAAATTAAATATTATCCAACAATTATAGACATTATTACCTATAATTATTAGGGGATAATTTGTGGTTATTTTTTCTATAAGAATAAAGTGGGCATAAAGGTATATATTACAAATGTAACAGAAGGATCAATCTTGTCATGTAATTGATAAGTTTTTCACGCTTTTTTGTAACGCTCCTGTCATCTTCGGGTGCTATGCTGATGGTCGTTAGTGAAAAGGAGGAAATTCATTTATGAAAAAGAAAATCGTTGCACTAACTGCAATTGCAGCACTATCAGTAGGAGCAGCAGGCCAAGCATCTGCATCAGGAGTTCATACGGTACAATCAGGGGATACATTATGGGCTATTTCACAAGGCAATAATGTTAGCGTAGCAGATTTACAAGCTTGGAACGAGTTGAATTCTACTCTTATATATCCTAAACAAGAGCTCAAGTTAGCAGATAAGGTAGCAGACAAGGTAGTAGACAAGTCGGGGAAACATGTTGTAGTTAAAGGTGATACGCTTTATAAAATAGCCTCAATACACAATATCTCATTGGATGACTTAATGAATTGGAATAATATTTCAAGTGATTTAATCTTCCCAGGTAATGAGTTTGTATTGCAAGGAACTTCAGCACCTGCACAAACAACAACAGCACCAGCACCAGCTAAAACCACTCAAGCCTCTGCACCAGCACCAACTTCATCTACTGCAAAAGAGATGACAGTAACAGCAACAGCATATACTGCTTATTGCGAAGGGTGTTCAGGAACAACTTACACGGGTATTGACTTGCGTTCAAATCCAGACCAAAAAGTTATCGCAGTAGATCCATCAGTGATTCCACTTGGATCACGTGTATGGGTTGAAGGTTACGGAGAAGCAATCGCAGGAGATATTGGTGGCGCGATTAAAGGCAACATCATAGATCTCTTTATGGCAGATCAACAAGACGCTCTTGACTGGGGTCGTCAAACAGTAAATATTAAAATATTAGATTAATTTAATTGATTGAGAGAAGATGAGCCTTGTGCTCATCTTTTTTTGTTTTAAAGAGAAATTGAAGTGAAACTAGTGGTTCAGTTGTAAAAAATAAGGTTTACGTTGTAATAGTAAAAATCTATTTTTTATTCTAAGTAGTTTTAATAGATCTAACTTTACTTAAGCGAAATCCCTAGAAACGAGTTATTACAAAAAACAAGCTTGAGAGATTGCGCTCTCAAGCTTGTTTTCTTATCGTGGGCAAGTTTTACACGCTTTAACAGCGTCATGTGTTTGATAATATAAGCAACATGTTTTACGTAAAGTACTTCTTCCAGATTCATATAAAGCGATTGGATGTAACTTTTTAACTCCAAATTCCAAAGCCGATGATTCTATTAACTGCTGAAAAGTAATGTTATCTTGAAGTTTAGAAATAAAAATCCATTTAATGTAGATAAATATATTTTCAAATAATACAACACGTGAGATGCCTCTTTCTTTCGCGAGTAATTCAACGATAGGAACGACAGTTTGAGCATACAACTCTTGCGTGATCCATTCTACTGTAGACTGGCGAGGTTCTGCCGTTTCGAGAGGAAACGAATAAACAGGTGTCCAACTAGTATTTGTTGATTCTTTGGCAATCGTTACAAATGTGCATACTTTAGGGTGTATCAAAACAGCGTGTTTGTTACGAGCATAAATCATAAGAGCGGCTATGTATCCAATTCTTTTTGCCGTCATCGAAGCAGCATGTGCTCTTGTAGGACTACCGAATTCAGTCGTCAATCGAGTTAGATGTTGATCGAGAGAGGGTTCATGAAATAGATCAGATAGTGTTAATGTGTGTAATGCAAGTTGATCTTGATGCCAACTGAAATTTTCGACCATGTCTTCCAAGATAGCACTCTTCATTTAAGTACCACCCTTTTTGCGCCCTGTCATTAATAAGAAAATAAAATACGGTGCTCCAACAGCAGCCGTCCAAACACCAGCTGGAACTTCAATCGGGGCAAATGCTACACGTGCAATCCAGTCAGCAATGAGAACAAGGAGCGCGCCAATTCCTGCTGAAAATAAAACCATTGATTGAAATTTTGGTCCTACGATTCTTCTGGCAATATGTGGTGCGAGCAAGCCGACAAATCCGATACCTCCAGCAAAGGCAACAGCTACTCCGGTTAGTCCAGTACTTACTAATAGTAATAAAATTCGGTTTAGTTGAACCCGAGACCCAACCCCTGTTGCAATTTCATCCCCAAGTTCTAAAATATTCATTTGTCTACGTAACAAGAGAGAAATTGTGATAAACAATAACGCCCAAGGCATAATGACAAAAACTTGCGACCAATTCGCGCCGTATATGCTTCCTGTCGTCCAAATTGTAGCTTGGCTTGCACGATAAATAGGTCCCATTAATATCCATACGGTTGTGCCAGCTTGCATAAATGCAGCGACTGCAATCCCGATTAACAAGAGTCTAAACGGAGCAATACCATTCTTCCATGACAATAAGAAAACAACTAGTGCCGTCAAAGTAGCACCCAAAAAGGCGAATAATGGCAACCACTGAATGCTCACAGTTAATGAATTATTGTCATCTGAGAATAGAGTTAAGAATAAAACAACAGCGAAAGAAGCACCTGCTGTGATTCCGATTAAATCAGGTGAAGCAAGTGGGTTTTTCGTAATACCTTGTAAAATTGCCCCGGATACAGCTAGTGACATTCCGACGAAGAGAGCCATCACAATGCGAGGTAACCTAAAGTCGATTAAAACAGTTCGGTCAAATTCATCTCCGAAACCAAATAGCGCAGTAACTACTTTCGTTGGAGATAATGGGAATTCTCCAGAACCAGCTGATAATAACATGACCGTAACGACGGCAAGGAAAACAATAATTGTGGCAAAGAAGGGATGGCGAGTAAAATCAAGTCGATTGAATATTTTCATTTGTTATATCCCCAACTTTCTACGTGCCACAAAAATAAAGAAAGGCACCCCAATGAGAGCAGTCATAACACCTACTGGTAACTCTCGAGGCATTAATACATAGCGCCCTCCTATATCTGCAAGCAGTAAAAGAGCTGCGCCACCCATAGCAGAATAAGGAAGAATCCAACGATGATCGAGTCCAACTAATGACCGGATTAAATGTGGAATGATAATGCCAACGAATCCAATAGGACCAGCAACCGCTACAGCAGATCCAGCCAAAACAACGGCGCATGCGCCGAAGAAAAACTTAATCCACGCTGTTCGTTGACCAAGACCTACTGCAACGTCATCCCCAATACTTAATACATTCAATTCTTTCGCACGTACAAAAGCTAGCAATAGAGCAACTACCATGTAAGGTAACGCGTTAACCAGTAGATCAAGTGGTCGATTAGCCACTGAACCGGCTAACCAGAATAATACTTGATCTAGAGCGGTTTCATTTAAAACTAATAATCCTTGGGTAAACGATGCAAATAATGCTGTAATTGCGGAACCTGCCAGAGTTAATTTAAGTGGTGTAAGCCCTTCGCGACCAGTACTACTTAAGATGAATACAAGTGAAAAAGCAAAAGTGGCTCCTGCAAAACTAAGCCACATATAGGATTGTAAACTTTGAACAGACAAAAAAACGACCCCAACAACGACAAAGAAACTTGCCCCAGCATTAACACCAAGAATACTTGGTGAAGACAGTGGGTTTCTCGTGATGGACTGCATAATGGCACCTGAAACACCAAGACATGCACCAACGAAGGCTGCGATCACTGCGCGAGGAAACCGTACATCGCGAATAATTATATGTTCATTTGAAGAAGTCGGATGAACAAAAGCCAAGAACGCATCTGACCAAGTGGTATTGGTATACCCGTAAACCAAACTAGAACTCATTAAAATAATAATGGAAATGATGCCGATAGCAACACCCCAGCCACGTGTAGTATTTGTATGTAACATATTTAAACCTCTGAATTATTATTTTGAAAACACTTGTTGACAAGTAAAATCGTATCATATAAAGTACTAACTGTAAATGATTTTCATTCTCAATTGGGTGATAAAAAGGAGAAAAAAATATGAAGAAATTAGGTATTTTATTAATAGCTTTCATGCTACTAATTTTAGCAGCATGTGGCAAAACGCAAGAAAAACCTGCGACAAGTGGTGAAGATACAGCAAAAGAGGAAAGCTACACAGTTACACATGCAATGGGAGAAACAACGATTAAAGACGAGCCGAAACGCATCGTTGTGTTAACAAATGAAGGAGTAGAAGCCGTCCTATCAATGGGCGTAACGCCTGTTGGAGCTGTTGAAGCATTTACAGGAGATACGTGGTATAAACATACAGCTGACCAATTAAAAGACACAAAAACAGTAGGTAACGAATCAGAACCTTCACTAGAAGCGATAGCAGCTCTTAAACCAGATTTAATAATTGGAAACAAAATGCGTCAAGAAAAAATTTACGATCAGTTGAGCAAAATAGCTCCAACCGTATTCGCCGAAACATTACGCGGAGACTGGCAAGAAAATTTCAAACTATACTCAAAAGCAATTAATAAAGAAGACGTAGGACAAGAAAAATTAGATGCATACAATAACCGCATTGAAGATTTAAAAGTAGCTTTAGGTGATCAAACGAAGCAAAAAGTATCCATGGTACGCTTTATGGCGGGAGATGTACGTATTTACCATAAAGATTCATTCTCAGGTGTGATATTAGAGCAACTAGGCTTTGCACGACCTGCAGAGCAAGATTTACCTGATTTCGCAGAAAAAGGTGTCACAAAGGAACGGATTCCAGCAATGGATGGCGACATTATGTTCTATTTCACTTATGAAACAGGCGATAAGGAAGCAACAAAATTAGAAGATGAGTGGATTAACGATCCATTGTTCCAAAACCTTGAAGTTTCAAAAGCGAAAAAAGTATTTAAAGTAGACGATGTTATCTGGAACACAGCAGGTGGTTATTTAGCTGCTGATTTGATGTTGGATGACTTGGAAACCTACTTCAAATAAGTAAAATAGCTAGGCAAGGTAAAGTTAATTGCTGTAATGAAAAAAACTTATAAATATTATTCAAGAACTAGTGTTTTGACATTTTTAATTGTCAAAATACTAGTTCTTTTTATGATAAAATAGAAAGATAGAAAGGGTGAATAATCATGGCAAATGGTCAAATTCGTGCAGATGTAAAACCTGGCTTACAAGTTAACGTAATTCTGAAAAACGATCAACGCTCAGGTGTTAAAACAGCAGGTATAGTGAAAGATTTACTAACCAATTCGCCAAAACATCCTCACGGCATTAAAGTCCGATTAGAAGATGGACAAGTTGGTCGCGTATGTGACATTTTATCTTCTTAAAAAGAGAGGGAAATCCCACATGAATTTTTACGTGGCATCTAGTTTTCAAAACAAAGAAGTCGTTAGAAAGGTGTCATTCCAACTCAAGAAAATTGGGTGGCATCATACATATGATTGGACACAGAATGAACGGGCTAATTCACTTGAAGACTTACAAAAAATAGGGATGCTTGAAAAACAAGCAATTGCAGATTCACATGTCGTCGTGGTGCTTTTACCCGGTGGAAAAGGAAGTCATATTGAACTTGGACTGGCAATTGCAGGGCACAAAAAGATTTTCCTCTTTTCACCGAACTTAGAAGCGATGAATATGGAAACGACCAGCACGTTTTATCATCTACCCGAAGTGCAGATTTGCTTAGGTTCGATTGAGGATTTAATTTCAACAGTCATTAATAAAGGGACCACAAAATAGAGTAACAAGTAATCTTCAATACAAAATCGGAAAATAAGTGGGATGGGGGAACACGAAATGAGACAAGTAATTGCTTTAGGTGGCGGCGGCTTTTTAATGGAGCCAGAAAATCCTCTACTGGACCGATATATATTAAAACAATGCAAAAAAGTAAATCCAAGGATTTGTTTTATTGCAACGGCAAGTGGTGATGCAGAGGTATATATCGAGCAATTTTATGACTTCTTTAAAATGGAGAAGTGTGAACCCACACATCTTTCCTTATTTAAACCACATACGCGAGATATTAAGAAATTTATTATGAATCAAGATATTATTTACGTTGGTGGTGGCAATACCAAAAATTTAATGGCGCTGTGGCGTGAGTGGGAACTTGATGTAGCCATTCGCCAAGCCTACGACAATGGTACGATTCTTGCTGGGTTGAGTGCAGGGTCACTTTGTTGGTTTGAAGAAGGAGTAACAGATTCTTACGGTTCTGGACTTGAACCCATATCTTGTCTTGGCATACTCAGAGGTAGTCATTGTCCTCACTATGATGGTGAAGAAAATCGAAGACCAGCGTATCAAAAGTTCATAAAAGAGGGAAGTATCATAAGTGGTTTTGCCGCAGATGATGGAGTGGCTCTTCATTTTATTGATGAAGAATTGGATTGTATTGTCAGCTCTCGCCCAACTGCCCACGGTTATCGCGTGGATAAAGATAAAGAAACACAATTATCCACACTATATTTAGGTTTATAGCAGAGAAAGTAGGGGTTTAATATTTACATCCCATCATATTTTGAAATGAAGAATCGACAAGAAATAGACGAAGTAATAACTGCCCACGGGTTTGCGACTTTAACATCTATTCATCAGGGCTCATTAACAGCTACACATCTTCCGTTGCTGTTAAGTCATGATAAAACTGAACTAATTGGTCATTTTGCAAAAGGAAATCGACAATGGGTTGACTTGGAAGACCAAGAAGTATTGGTTGTGTTTCAAGGACCCCATTGTTACATTTCACCATCTTGGTATGAAAACCACAACTCTGTTCCAACATGGAATTATGTAACGGTTCATGTAAAAGGGAAAGTTCAACTCATGAAAGAGGAAGATCCACGACTTTGGCAATCAATGGTCGAATTAACCGAAAAGTACGAAGAACCTTCAAGTAAATATTCTTTACATGATGTCGAACCAGGGTATATATCTTCTTTATCAAAAGGCGTTGTCGGATTTGTTGTTGCTATCGATAACATAAAAGGGAAAGCAAAGTTAAGTCAAAACCATTCTAATGAGCGAGTGGAGCGGGTAATTGATGAACTAACAAAGATAGATAAATCACATGAACAAGATATTGGGAAATGGATGGAAAAGACATCACTACCAATAGAATAGTGGGGCGGAAAAATGAAGATTCGTAAACTAATTGGAGAAGACGCTGAAGTCTATTGGAATTTGAGACTTGAAGCATTACAACAAAATCCGGAAGCTTTTGCAACTACTTATGAAGATGCGATATCAAGATTAAACCCTTTGAAACGAGTAGCGAGTAATTTGGATGCCATAGAAGCTGCAACACTTGGTGTATTTATCGATAACGATTTAGTTGGTATAATGACAATTGCAGAAGAAGGGGCCCCTAAACTTCGTCACCGATTGAATTTGTTTGCTGTGTACGTAACTCCTAGAGTGCGTGGTAAACAAATAGGATCGGCTCTTTTGCATGCAGTAATTAATCATGCAAAAGAATTGCAACATGTGGAAAAAATCAATTTAACTGTCGTATCAACAAATATTCAAGCAATTCGATTATATGAAAAAGCTGGTTTTGTAGCGTTTGGTATAGAGCAAAATGCAATGAAAACTGGCGATACATATGTAGATGAAGTTTACATGAGTCTGGAATGGTAGATAAAGAAATAAGCAAAGCCAAAAAGCAATTCGATATAACAAGTACAAATTAAATCAAATGTGGTGATTATACATGGAGCAAGAATACCTCTCAATTTTTGATGAAAAACAGCAAAAGGTCGGGAAAAATACGAGGTCATTTATTCATCAACATGGTCTTTGGCATGAGACATTTCATTGTTGGTTTGTCTATATTGAAAATGGTGTACCTTATCTTTATTTTCAACAAAGAAGCGAAGTGAAAAAAGATTTTCCAGGTCTTTTTGACATTACAGCAGCGGGACACATACTCGCTAACGAAACGGCGAAAGATGGAATTCGTGAAGTGAAAGAAGAACTTGGCATCAACATTAGCATGGAAGAACTCCAATTCATCGGCATTATTAAAGATAGCATCTTGCAAGAAGGGTTTATGGATAATGAATTTGCGCACACATTTATATACATTACGGAAAATAAGCATCTCCCCTTTCATCTACAGGAAGAAGAAGTAAGTGGCATATTCTCTTCACCGCTATCCGAAGTTGTAAGATTATACGACAAGAAGGTTGCGCACATTTCGTTGCAGTGCATCCATTCAAAAAATGATGACTTAACAGCAATAAATGCCACACTAAAAGATTTTGTCCCACATGGCACCGGGTATATAAATACAGTCTTGATGAATGCGATACGAAAAAAATGAGTAATGTGAAAGTTTTTGATTTTCATTGTTGATAAATTTTTTGATCGTAGGCTAAAGGCAACAACAAAGGGTTCAAAGTTATTGATGAATGAAATATGTTACATACTGAGTAAACAATTTTCAATCGCTTTTTTAGATTGGAATTGAACAGATAATATCGGATAAATAGAAAAAGAAGCTAATCACTATTTATAAGAGTGATGATTAGCTTCTTTAATTGTTTGTATGGGAAAAGATCTTACTCTGCCAGATTGGGGAAAATAGGCTAAACGGCAATAAAGCGTGTGCGAACGGGAATAAATCAAATTAAACGGGAATAAACTGCGTTTGAACGGGAATAAACCAATCGTGAAGAGGAATAAATCACTTTAAACGGGAATAAACAACTTCACTCAGATGGAATCCCGCTGTGAGCATCCAGTATATTCAATATAAAAGTCTGGATGCGCCGAATGTGTCCTTGGGGGGAGTCTTTCAGTAGTTTTACAAGCTAGCAGTCACTTTTATGTTTATTAATAGATTCATCGAAACTTTTAGTTGATGTCATTCGTATTAAGAAGTAGAACTTCTAAGAAATGAGGAATTCACATGGGATTAACTTTCCTATATAGCATTGGAGTGGCAATTGTTGCAGCACTTTTAATCATGCCGCTTACATTGCCGAAAGAAAAACGCAAAGGGATTGTGGCGGGAATCATTGGTTCAGCGGTTGTGTTAGCAATCATTGTCTTTGCATTTTATTATGTAACAAATATAGATCGAAATCCTTCTGCATTATGGCCACTTGCTATTTTAGCAACTGGGATTGGCACATTTTCAACAACAGGCAAAGAACAACGTGTGAAAGGTGTGCTATTCTTAGCGGCCATTGTCTTTGGAGGCTATATGTTAAGCGCCGTTTTATTTAATGCAGATGAAAAATTTGAGTCTGCAAAAATGAAACAAGAAGTTGAAATCGAAGCATTTGATGAAACTGAAACTCCAGCAAGTGTTCCGCCAAAATTTGCTCGAAATAAAATGAAAAAAGCTTTTGGTCAAGTTCCAAATACGAGTTACTACGAATTAGGTAATTTGCAAATACAAAAAGTAAATGATGAATATGTCTATATTGCACCAGTTGAATTCTCTGGATTTTTCAAGTGGTTAAATGGGGATACAACACCAGGATATTTTACGATGAGTGCAACTAATTCTTCAGATAATCCGAAGTTTATTAAAGAAGAAATGACCTATACACCTTCATCATTCTTTCAAAAGAATGTCGCGCGTCATCTACGTTTAGAAATGCCGGAAAAGATTTTCAATGGAGCAATGCAGCTTGAAATTGATGATGAAGGAAAATCTCATTATATCCGTACATTTGGGGAATTTGTGTCTGCTCGAAACGGTTTTGAAGTAACTGGCGTAGCTGTAGTGGAGCCACAAACTGGTGACATCAAAGCGTATGCTCTAAATGAAGTACCTCCCTTTATCGATGGAGCAGTTTCACCAGAAGCTGTGAGTTTACAAAATAGTTACTTTGGTAACTATATACACGGATACTTGAACAGTAAATTTAGTAAGAAAGATGTAAGATTGCCAACTGATGAAGGAATTGAAGCGAATGTCAGTCCTGTATTTAACGAGAACGGGGCAATGTTCTACTTCACTGATTTCACGAGTCCAAAAGAAGGCGTTGATTCCATGCTTGGGTATTCTTTAACGGATGCACGAACTGGAGAAGCCACGTATTTCACGGGGAATATGGACGAATCTTATATGGATTCACAAGGTGCATTACAGATTATTGAGAAGAAATTTATTGAGAAAAAATGGTCAGGAGAAATGCCAATTCTTTATAATTTTTATGGGGAGGCAAGTTGGTTAACACCTGTACTAGATGCGAATGGATTCTTGCAAAACTATTTTATTGTTTCTGCAGCAAATCCAGAAATATCTACTTTTGCAAACACGCCCAACAAAGCATTAAAGTTATATAAAACGGCATTACAACGTGGAGGAAGTAGTGTAGATGGTAGTTCTAATGCGGAAGAAGCAAAGGTTAGTGGTACAGTCGAACGTGTGTACAAAGAGCGTGTCGGTGAATTCACGATTGTATCATTCTTGCTAACTGATGGAACCAATTACTTGGTCTCCAGCGAAATATCACCTCTAGTGGTTTACTTAGAAGTAGGGGATAAAGTAACTGTGACGTATTTAAATACTGGAGAGTTGTTCCTACCTGTAAAAGAGTTATCGATAACTGAATTGGACTAAGAAAATGGCTGTCTCAGATTAATGAGACAGCCATTCTTTGTAATTAACTATAAGAATATAATTTTTTGCCAAAGTATATGCTAGAGCACTATAGGAGTAGAACGCTTCTACGCATTTTTATGTGGCATGATGCCATTCCACTTTTCTTAATCACGCACTTTTAATATGGCCATTTGTTTTTGATCACGTGTTTGCGCATGCTCATCAATGGTCATGTGATTATAGGATTCTCGAGATTTTGTTGCTAATCGGGAGATGGCCTCTTCATTCATCATAAGATTACCTTGTGCCGCCCAGCTTTTTTCCATAGTTGGTCCTAAGTGACGCATAAATGCTTCCATACCGCCATGACCACCGCCTAAATGCATGCCGAGCATTGGCCCAGAGGCTGCCCAGCGTAAGCCGATTGAATCTTTCACGATTTCATCGACATCTTCCATTTTAACAACGCCTTCATCCACTAAATACATAGCTTCACGCAACATTGCAAACTGCAAACGGTTTGCTACAAAGCCGAACACTTCTTTTCGTATGAGCTGTGGGGCTTTTCCAAGTGTTTTATAAAAGAGCAGTGCATCTTCAACAGCTTCATTAGAAGTGAACTTGCCCGGCACCACTTCGACCAGTGGCATCACAAGTGGTGGGTTAAACGGATGCCCAATTAGCATACGACTCTTATCTTTCATAAATGATGAAATATCACTTGCTGGAATTGTCGATGAAGATGACAGTAACAATGTTTGTGGTTTAATGTAGCTTTCAATGTCAGCAAATAATTGTTGTTTCAGTTCTAATTTTTCTGGCCCGTTTTCTTGAATAACCGCTGCACCAGTTATAGCTTGTTGTAAGTCAGAGCCTATTGATAAACGTGACTCAAAGCCATTTTTTGGAAGCCCTAGTAGTGATAAAGTGGAACCAATGGACTTAAAATGTTGATCAACTACTTCTTGCAAATCAGTTCTTGGATCATATAATCGCACGGTTAATCCGTGAGCTAAAAACAAAGTTGCCCATGAAAGTCCGATTGTCCCGGCACCAATTACTGTGACGGGATTAAAGCGTTGTAAGTCACTATGTAAGTGTGTCATTGTTCAACCTCCTTATTCGTTGTTCATACATGTTTACATGTTATTATTATTACATAGATATCATCGAAAAAGAGTGGATGTGGTAAGGTGTTTAGTTTTAGTGGAATACCGGAATGGTTTTATATTCTTGCTGTTGTGGTGGTCGTTGGGATTGTATTAGTTAACGAATGGTGGACACGTTAATATAAATTGAGAGGTGGGAATTACTATGAATCAAGCACAGGTCGTTATCGTAACAGGTGCTTCGCACGGTATTGGGCGGGGCATTGCGGAAGCATATGTGGCAAAAGGTGCACAAGTAATCATTGCTGATGTGAATGAGGAATTAGGAAAAGAAGTTAGTGAACAACTTGTGCGTAGTGTGTTTATAAAAACGGATGTTCGAAAAGAAGAAGATGTTAAACGTTTAATGGAGCAAGCAATTACTAAATTCGGGCGCATCGATATTTTAATTAATAATGCAGGGAAGAGTGATTTTAAGCCTTTGTTCGAGTTATCAATAACAGAATGGGATGATCTGATAAATACTAATTTAAGAAGTGTTTTCTTGTGTTCTCGTGAAGTAGCTTTACACATGCGCAAGCAGGATAGTGGTGGAGCTATCGTGAATATTTCTTCTACCCGTGCAACGATGTCGGAACCGAATTCAGAAGCATATGCTGCAACCAAAGGTGGGATTATAGCCATTACTCACGCTCTTGCTGCGTCTCTGGCTGAACATCACATTACAGTCAATGCTATTTCACCAGGTTGGATTGAAACTGGTGATTATAGTGAACTTCGAGATATTGATCACGAACAACATTTATCGGGACGAGTAGGAAAGCCTTCAGATGTTGCTAGAGCATGCCTGTATTTAACGGATCCACAAAACGATTTTGTCACAGGCATTGATTTAGTTGTGGATGGTGGAATGACACACAAAATGATTTACGAACATTAAGTTAAGTAAGGAGGAACATAGATGTTTAAGTGGAAGGGTGCCTCAGGTGTATGCATCAATGAAGACAACCAAGTATTAATGGTATTGCAAGCAGCCCATGATGAAGAGCCAAAATGGACTGTTCCTTCAGGTGGACTTGAAGACAATGAGACGTTTGAACAATGCTGTGTTCGTGAATTTGAGGAAGAGACAGGCTTGAAAGTGAAGGTCGTATCAAAACTTAAAGATAAGAATGGGACAAACGATGAATATAAAATTACATATGAGTTGCAGTATTTTCAAGTGAAAGTAGTAAGTGGGGATTTAATCGTGCAGGATCCTGATGAATTCATTTTAGATATAGCTTGGAAGTCTGTTGAGGAATTAGATCAATTGAAAATGAGCTATCCAGAAGATGTTGAATTCTTAAAAGAATTATTGGGAAACCAAACTGGAAATATTTCCGAGTAGATACAACTTATGGGAAGATGGTTAAAAAATACATAAGGTTAATAGAATAGAAAAATAATTAAATAGAAAAATGAAAGCCTTCTAAGAACTCTTTAGAAGGTTTTTTCAATTTATATTACTGTATGAAAATACTTCTGACCATTCATAAGAAAAGCATAAAAAGAAAGGCTTAACAATGTACAAATTAAGAATAATATGGTTACTAGTTCTTAAATATTTTAGATATATTGCGATATTTTCAAGAAATAAGAACATAATGGAAGGGTAATACATTCACAAATTCTAGTGAGAAAATAGCTAAAAGTAATAGCCAGTAGATTCTTTCTTATTATGTGTATCCAAATTTGTTTAATGTCTTTAAATTTATCTTGAAAAATTTTTCAAAATAATAGGAAAGGGTTGGTTGGAATGACTTCTGAAATACCAATGCCAAGGAAACAAGAAAAGAATAATAGTAAGCCTCTTTGGATTATTCTTGCATTCATCGTCTTAATCACTATTGTTTTATTGCCAAATCCAGAGGCCTTGCCTGTAGCAGGACAGCGGGGATTAGCAATTTTAGCATTTGCCGTTATTTTATGGGTAACGGAGGCCGTCTCCTATCCCGTCAGTGCTGCCATGATAATTGGATTAATCGCTATACTTTTAGGGCTTGCTCCGAGTATCGATGATCCATCAATCATGCTGGGAACAAAAAATGCACTTAAAATGGCTTTAGGTGGATTTAGTAATCCGGCTGTCGCTTTAGTAGCTGCTGCTTTATTTTTAGCTACTGCCATGCAAGCAACTAATTTACACAAGCGACTTGCTTTATGGATTCTGTCGAGAGTCGGAACTAAAACTGGAAGTATTGTGTTTGGTGCTATTTTAGTTTCAATCGTATTAGCATTTTTTGTTCCTAGTGCGACTGCACGTGCTGGTGCTGTTGTACCAATTCTCCTTGGGATGGTTGCTGCATTTGGACTACCATCGAATAGTCGATTAGCTGCGTTGCTTGTCATTACAGCTGTTCAGTCTGTATCAATTTGGAATGTCGGAATTAAAACTGGTGCTGCTCAAAATATGGTGGCTCTAGGATTTATCGAAAAAGAATTTGGTGTCACCATTTCTTGGAGTGCCTGGTTTATGTACGCAGCACCATGGTCGATTATCATGTCAGTTATTTTGTATTTCATTATGATGAAAATAATTAAACCTGAAACTAAAGTGGTAGAAGGCGGAACAGAATTGGTTGTTGGCCAATTAAAAGAACTAGGACCGCTTAAATCTTCTGAACTACGATTAATAATAGTTTCAGTGCTGCTCCTATTCTTTTGGGCAACAGAAGAAAAATTGCATCCATTTGATACAACAACTGTCACCATTATTGCAATTGCCTTTTTATTAACCCCCAAAATAGGGGTATTTGATTGGAAAACGGTTGAAAAACTAATTCCCTGGGGAACAATTTTGGTTTTTGCAGTTGGTATTTCGCTTGGAACGATCCTTTTAGATACACAAGGTGCACAGTGGCTTTCAGATAAAGTATTCGGTTCAATGGGACTTGATGAGATGCCGATTTTGGCAACCATAGCCTTGTTAGCACTATTCAATATTTTAATCCATTTAGGATTTGCTAGTGCCACCAGTTTATCGTCAGCTCTGATACCGATCTTTATCGCTCTAACAACAACCATTGCGCTTGATGTGAATGAAATTGGTTTTGTGTTAATTCAACAATTTGTCATTAGTTTTGGTTTCCTATTACCAGTAAGTGCTCCTCAAAATATGTTGGCATATGGAACAGGTGCTTTTACCGTAAAAGATTTCTTGAAATCCGGGGTACCCTTAACCATTGCTGGTTATTTACTCATTTTATTATTTAGTGCTACTTATTGGAAATGGATTGGATTGTTATAATATCAGCAACAAAAGATGCTCAGATTAGTGAGCATCTTTTGTTGGTATAAATAGACAAAAAATTAATAATAAATATTTATTTTTAAAGTAAACGGTTACATTGATTAAATAGGAGAAATGCGTATTGACAATTATCTGAATTTTGTTATTCTTAATGAAATTCCATACTTATTAAAATATGTTGATAAAGATACGCCTTATGGGTTTGAAATCTTTAGAGAGCTGATGGTTGGTGAGAATCAGCGATTTCTACATAATGTAGCACTTTTGAATAGATGAGTTGAATCCTTATTTGTAAGCTCATTCGCTTCATGCACGTTAAGCATGTTAACCAATGAGGCTGCGCTCTGTTAAAAAGGGTAGCAAAAAAGGGTGGTACCGCGTAAGTTACAAACTTTTCGCCCCTTACACTAGTAAGAGGAGAAAGGTTTTTTTTGGTTTTAAAAACGAGAGGAGAATGATTATGTTAGCTGATCAACAAATTCTACGAATTCCAGGACCGAGCCCGATACCACCAAGTGTTCAACGTGCTATGACTCAACCTATGATTGGGCACCGAGGACAAAATACGTCTGATATGCTAAGAAAAATAGGGCCCAAATTGAAGGCGATCTTTGGGACTTCACAAGAAGTAGCCATCATTACAGGAAGCGGGACAGCTGGTTTAGAAGCTGCTGTAGTAAACGTAGTTAATCCAGGTGATGAGGTATTAGTTATTGTCACAGGCGCTTTTGGCGACCGTTTCACAAAAATTTGTGGAGCATACCAGATTAACTATCAAAGAATTGATGTTGAATGGGGCAAAGCGCTAAACCCTGTAGCCATTCAATCTTATTTACAAGAACATCCACAAATAAAAGCCATTTTCTCTACATATTGTGAAACTTCGACCGGCATTTTGAATCCCATTAAAGAATTAAGTGAAGCTGTTCGACAAGTAAGTGACGCTTTGATAGTTGTAGACGGGGTTTCGTGCGTTGGTGGTGTAGATACTCAGATGGATGAGTGGGGAATTGATGTCATGGTAACGGGCTCTCAAAAAGCATTCATGCTACCTGCAGGATTAACTTTTGTAGCTGCCAGTAAACGAGCGTGGAAGATAATCGAGCAAAATGACCAACCTCGTTTTTACTTGGACTTAAAAAAATATCGTGATAATTTAATAAAAGATACAACACCTTTTACACCTGCATTGTCTTTACTATTTGGGTTGGAACAAGTTCTAAACTTAATAGACGAAGAAGGACTAGAACAAGTTTACAAAAGGCATACATTAATGATGCAGATGACACGTGCGGCTTTTCATGCAATGGGAATCCCTTTATTGACAAGTGATGAGCATGCTTCTCCTACAGTCACAGCTGTAAAACCGAATGATTTTGATGCGGAAGAACTTCGGAAAGTGTTGAAAAAAGAATTTGGACTGTCTATTGCGGGCGGCCAGCAACATTTAGCAGGTAAAATAGTTCGAATCGGACATATGGGTTACTGTTCACCAGCTGATGTTCTTCAAATAATTAGTACGGTGGAAATTGGATTACAGTTAATTGGTAAAGATATCGTGTTAGGTACGGGAACAGCTGCGGCTCAAAAAATTTACTTAAATCAAGGAGTGTTAGTCTAAATGGCTTTTAACATATTAATCAGTGATCCGTTAAGTGAAGAAGGAATCTATCCGCTAAGACAGGCGGAGGGAATGAATATTGTCATCGAAACGGATTGGTCACCAGAGGAATTGGCAAATCGTATAAATGATTTTGATGCTTTGCTCGTTCGAAGTCAAACCCAAGTTACGTCTGATATTATTGCCAAAGCATCTAATTTAAAAATCATAGGTCGTGCAGGTGTAGGTGTAGATAACATCGATTTAAATGCAGCTACTGAACAAGGAATCATTGTCGTCAATGCACCTGATGGAAACACCAACTCTGCTGCAGAACATACGATGGCTATGCTGATGTCACTTGCAAGAAAAATACCACAAGCATTTCATGCCTTGAAAAACAATAAATGGGATCGTAAGACTTACGTAGGAGTTGAACTAAAAAACAAAACTCTTGGTGTCATAGGTCTTGGTCGTATTGGAGCGGAGGTAGCTGCTAGAGCGCAAGGGCAACGAATGAATGTAATTGCCTATGATCCTTTTTTAACGGCTGAAAAAGCGCTGAAGATGGGCATTGACTTTGGTTCTGTAGAAGATGTACTGCGAAAAGCAGACTTTATTACAGTTCACACGCCTCTAATGAAAGAAACAAAGCATTTAATTAATGCAGAAGCCTTTACAATAATGAAAGACGGTGTTCAAATTATCAACTGTGCTAGAGGAGGCATAATTGATGAGGAGGCATTATATGATGCCATCGTTTCTAAGAAAGTGGCTGGGGCAGCTTTAGACGTATTTGAACAAGAACCAGCTGTGAATCACAAGCTCCTTACTCTTCCTGAAGTAATAGCGACACCCCATTTAGGGGCAAGTACAATTGAAGCACAGGAAAGTGTTGCGGTAGACGTAAGTCAAGATGTCGTTAATTTCCTAAATGGTGGACTGGTTCGTAATCCGGTCAATCTTCCATCTGTCTCAAAAGAAATTATGAAAAAAATTGAGCCTTACTTCGATTTATCTGAGAAATTAGGAGCGTTTGTAATTGGATTAACAAACGAAGTAATTGAAGAAGTTAATATTTATTATTCTGGTGATTTAGCAGATTTTCAAGTGAGCCCATTGACTCGTAACACGTTAAAAGGAATTTTGAAACGTAATCTTGGTGATCATGTGAATGAAGTGAATGCGAAATTCTTTGCAGATCGTATTGGGATTCAGGTCAACGAACACAAATCATCTGCTTCAAAAGGATTCACGAATTTAATAACTGTCGAAGTGAAAACAGAGACCGGTACTAGAAAAGTAGCAGGTACTCTTTTAAATGGCTTGGGAGCGCGTATTGTTAAAGTAGATAACTATCTTGTAGATGTTATTCCAGAAGGACATATTGTATTTATTAAACATACAGACCAACCGGGTGCAATTGGCCGTGTTGGTACATTGTTGGCAAAAGAAAATATCAATATTGCCACGATGCAAGTAGGGCGATCAGCGCTTGGTGGAGATGCGATTATGATGTTAACAATTGATAAACACATCGAGCCGAATGAAATTGCACGATTGAAAGAGTTAGAAGACATTGATGATGTCATTGCGATTGATTTATAGAAGGTCGAAAATGGACAAATAACAAAAAAAGTATGGAAAAATCATAATTGATTTTTCCATACTTTTTTATTACCCTTTTAAAGGCTTAAACTATAAGTTTTCTAAAATCGGAAATAGTTCTTCCAAGTTAGTGATTTCGTATGTAGGTTTTACTTCTTTATCCGGCTGTTTGAGTTCTCTATTTATCCATACAGAGCGGATACCTGCTCTAGAAGCTCCTAAAATATCAGTCATTAAGTTATCGCCGACCATAATGGCTTCATCTGCTTGTAAGTTACTTTGAGAGAGAGCAAATTCGAAAATGGAAGGATCAGGTTTTCCTCTACCGAATGCGCCTGAAATAATAATGTGGGTAAAATAAGGTGCAATTTCTGATGTTATTTCAAGTTTGGTCTTTTGCAATGTAGGAGAACCATTAGTTAAGAGTACAAGCTGGTAATAATCTTTAAGACGTTCAAGCACCTGGAATGTTTCTTTGTATATGAAAGGGTTAGCTTTCCGTGCTTTTGGAAAATACTCAGCTAATTGTTTTCCAAGTTCTGGATCGTCAATGTCCATTCTACGCAATCCTCTAGTCCATGCTTCTATGCGATATGCGGGAACAATTTCTTTCATTTTCTGAAACTGTTCACCCACATCATCAAATGTACCCCATAGTCCTTCAAATGGATTAATGCCAATCATTTTAGTAAATGGATAGGTCTCATAAGAGGCATAGAGTTCGCTTGCTTCAAACCTAACAGCTTCTTCTAAAAGGGCAGGGTCAATTTGAAGTTTTTTTGCGGCAAATTGGCAAGTTTCCTGAAACGCAACTTCTACACTTTTCTTATCCCACAATAATGTATCATCTAAATCGAAAATAATCGTTTTTATCACAAATGGACACATCCTTAATATAATTGATAGAGAAAAATCTTAGCTAAATATCGATGAAATGAATAATATGACTGAAATATTCACAAAATAATACTTTCAGAAGTCATATATAATTTCACTATTTTTTCAAAATTCACTTTCATATATGACTGTGATTATAGCTGTTATTGTTTTATAGTGTCAACAAAATTTACCGTGTTCATGTGCTATAATTAGCCAAAGAACCATTATGAAAAGAGGATTATTATGTTAACATTTGAACAAAAACAAGTAATTATTGAATCATTTCCTGAACTAACGAAAAAAGATGTTTCGTTAAAGCGTGTGAACTATCACTTTGAAGGTAGTTTATATGATAAAAAAACAGTCATTTATCACCTACACCCTAACGGTAATGGCTTTGTATTTGTTGGAGATTTAAAAAAATACGAATCAGATAATAAAGGAATGACTAATATTCGTGAAGCGACGGAAGTAGAGTTACGTGAGATGATTGCTGATTCAATTGGCATCTTGTCTGAAGAAGAACAGTTTGAAGAAGAAGTTGTAGAAGAGCAAGTGTGGAGGAATGCTGAAGGACAAGAATTGAAACTTGTTCATGAAGACACTCTTTGGAATATTTACCACTCACACAACTTGGAAGAAAGCCATGAGTCATTTGGTGAAGCTGAAGAGTACTTATTAAGTGAAGGCTTCGAACTTTCTTCAAAATAATGATGTTAATTCGTAAATTAAATCCTGGTGAAACTCCTCCATGGAAGTTACTAGAAATTGCTGATCCTTGTCGTATAATTGTAGAAGGATATATAAAAAGTAGCACGGTCTATGTAGGGGAAGAGTCAGGCGAAGCTATCGCTGTATATGTGCTTAAAGAAACGAAGAAAGTTGTAGTAGAAATCATGAGTGTCGCTGTCCATGAAGATTTTCAAGGAAAAGGCCTAGGAAAACAATTAATTTCTCATGCAATTGAAGAAGCTTCTAAAAGAGGATATGCACAACTAGAAATAGGGACAGGTAATTCAAGTATTTATCAATTAAAGCTGTATCAACAATGCGGATTTCGTATTGTGGGTGTCGATTTCGATTATTTTACCCGAAGCTATGATGAACCGATTTATGAAAATGGATTGCTATGTCGCGATATGATTCGCTTATGTTACACATTTGAGAGCTAGGGAAGTTAACTAGCTCTTTTTTTTATTGGAGGATTTAAACTTTTATCGATATACTAGTAATAACAATTATCGATAGGTGGTGAACGGATTGAATATTGAATATAAAGATAAAGTAACGAACAAGCTGTATAGAGAAGTTATTGCATTTGCAAATGGAACCGGTGGCATCATAAAGATTGGAATGAGCGACGAAAAAAATATTTTAGGGTTAGAAAATCCGTTAGCAGAGGAAAATGCAGTGTATGACCAATTGAGTAAAATGGTAGAGCCTCTGCCTCTAGTTGAAATCATTCAAGAACATATAGATGGCAAAGTTATTTTAGAAGTGAGAGTCACAGCAACTGAACACGTCTACCGTCAAAGAGATACGTTATTTGGAGACCTCTATGTTCGATATGGCTCAAAAAAACAATTGTTAAAAACAGCAGATGAAGTTCATGGTTTTCTGCGATTACGTTATTTAGACGAATCGGAAAATGCACTAACCAATACTACTTTCCGTGCAAAAGATTTTTCAGGTCTGTTTGATATTATTCAGAATGCGAATACCACAACAGATAGATTTAAAAATATGCAAGAAAATTTGGAAGATGTTCTAGCTTCTTACAGTATTATTAGATGGAATAATGGTGAATTTGTTCTAACAAGATTAGGTTCATGGTTAGCGGATTCTTCTCATACACGGTCAGTATTATTGCAATACAGTGGAGACCGGTCTACTTCATTTTGCCAACAAGTGAGTGATTTTTCTGGATCAATTGTAACTCAAGTCAGTAGAATTATGACAATGTTACAGACAGTCCAATCTTTATATCCTAAAGAGCTGGTTCAACAAAGTGTTGTTAATGCGTTTGTTCATCGAGACTACTCTATCGAAGGTGATGTATCTGTTATTATTTTTGCCAATCGTATGGAAATAGCATCACCTGGAACTTTAATAAAAGGTTTATCAATAGAGTCAATAAAAAAGGGAGCACGAATTGTCCGTAGAAATCCGCTATTACATGCACTGTTTGTTGACCTTGGTTTAACTGATGGACGTGGTGACGGAATTCGTCAAATTATAGATAGTTATAGTGACGGTGATGAGAAACCTAAAATTTCTGTTCAGAAAGATAGCATAAGCGTCAGGCTTCCAAGAAAAGAACAAGTCGAAAAAGTAAGTAACAATAACCAGCGAACATCAACTCATCAAGAAATGACACATGAGGATGCTATTATGTCCTATTTACTTGAGCATAAACATGCGAAAAATGTAGACTTACAAAAAATATTAGGTGTTTCTCCATCTCGCGTAACTCAAATAGTCCGTGACATGGTTACGAAGAATCAACTCGTAGCAATAGGAGAGCGAAAAGGACGTATATATACACTAGCCAATACAAAACAGGAGGAATGAGAAGTATGAAAGGCAAAAAAGCCGTAATTTTAGTTGTAATCTTAACGCTCATTGCTATATCAGCTATCGTGGTGTCAATTACGATATTTTATCAAAATAATCCAACTCAAATTGGTAATTCAATGTCAATAGAAGGCACAGTTGCCAAAGTAGATGATGCACGTATGTTAGTGATAAGTGGGAAGGATGCAACAGAATTAGATGGGCAAACAGAACAAGAAATGCTCAAAGATATCAGTGAAGCAATTTGGTTTACACTGTCAATTGATCAATTAAAAAAAGTGAAAGAGTTTGACTCTGTTCGCGTCACGTATAGCCAAATCGATCAATCTTCTCCAGGACAAGCGAGTGCTGATAGTGTAGAAATAATTAAGTGAAAATAAGAACGGTTAATGTGATAAGAACTTTTATAGAAATTAAGGTTTTATTACACCTTTAAGAGTAGGATGAAAAGATTAATATTAACTTATAAGAGGTGTACAAGTTTGAAAATAGATAAGCCGAAAATCCCGTCACTACTCGAAGAATTAGATATTTCGACTTTAATTGACGTAGAGGAAGAGAGATTTATTTCCCGGGGAATTGTGTCGTATTGGAACGTTTTAGAAATACCAGAGAACAAAATAAGTTTTGATCAAGTACATTTCCGTGACGTGGTTTTTGATGGAGTTCGTTTTGATCAAGTAGAATTTATCGATTGTAAGTTTGAACGCTGTGACTTGTCCAATGTGGATTTTGGAGAATCTGTGTTTCATAGAGTGGAGTTTTATCAGTCAAAACTAGTAGGAATACAGTGCACACAAAGTCGCTTTGGGCATGTTGCAATGAAGAATTGTGTGGCGAATTATGCTGCATTTAGTTTTAGTAAAATGAAAAGAGTGAAGTTTGAGCAAAATACGTTTAATAAAGCTGATTTTTTCGATTGTATATTTGATAAAGTGGAATTCAATGAATGTGAATTAGATGGTTCCAACTTTACAGAAACGTTTTTAGAAAATATTGATTTAAGCACATGTACATATGAACAACTAACGGTGAGTGTAGAAAAGTTGTCAGGATGCACCGTCTCACCTGAACAAGCGATGGGGTTTGCAAAATCCCTAGGACTACTTATAAAAGAATAAAAGCTGGGGCTGTCCTAAAAGTTATTTAAAATGACTTTTAAGGGCAGCCCCTTTCATATTAAAAAATATAGCTGTTGATTTCGGTTACAAGCGGACGCATGTTTCTGTTTCTGTTTCTGCATCGCTTTGCTAGCTTCGAAACATGAAAGTGAGTTGCATCGCTACGCTAGCTTCGAAACATGAAAGTGCGCTGCATCGCTATGCAAGCTTGAAATCACCTGTACTAGACCAAGAAATGATAGATAGACTTTTTCAGTGGACTCTTTTTCTCCATCTGTTTTTTTATATACTATTAGCCCCCCCAACTTTTTAGTAGAATATAATATTTTTTGAAAAATGAAACTTTTATCAAAGGAAATCGTAGTATAGGTATCACTAAAGAATTGCTGAAATGGGAGTGTCTGGTGTGGCGATTGAACAAATCTACTTATATGTATTACTCATTGTGGGAGCTGCGACAATTCTGTATGTATTTTTCGGAGATGTAATAGAAGGGATAGATGAAGGTATTCCTTTTTTTAATCCTTCCGTCATTATGGCATTTGGAACGTTAGTTTCAGCAACTGGCTATGTGCTCGAAGTTTCGACATCTTGGAACAGTTGGTTTATTTTAATTGTTAGTGTTGTAGTCGGGGTGATTTTAGATATTTTATTATACTTTTTTATCTTACTTCCGATGTCATCAGCAGAGGTATCAATGGCATATACTGACGAGTCTTTAGCTGGTCAAGTAGGGAAGGTAATTACACCAATTCCCATTGATGGTTATGGTGAAATTGTTATCGAAACAGTGAACGGGTTAATCAATAAACGGGCAATTGGATTCGATAACGAAGAAATCGACTATGGCAAAGAAGTGTTAGTGATTGATGTAAAAGAAGGGACGTTTCTCGTTCGAGAATACGAAGCATTTGATTTCATGAAATAAGAATGGGGGAATTGAGAGTGGATTTAGGTATTGGTGTAGTTATTGGGGTAGTAGTATTTCTATTAATTGCAATTATTGCGGTATACGTGACGAAATACAAAACAGTTGGTCCAGATGAAGCATTGATTGTTACAGGGAGTTATTTAGGGTCAAAAACCGTGCATACAGATGATTCAGGTAACAAAATAAAAATTATTCGTGGTGGTGGTACATTTGTTTTACCGGTGTTCCAACAAGCAAAACCACTTAGCTTATTATCAAGCAAATTAGAAGTAATGACGCCAGAAGTGTATACAGAACAAGGTGTACCCGTAATGGCAGATGGAACAGCCATTATTAAAATTGGCGGATCGATTTCTGAAATCGCTACTGCTGCAGAACAGTTTTTAGGGAAATCAAAAGAAGATCGTGAAAATGAAGCAAAAGAAGTTTTAGAAGGTCACTTACGGTCGATTTTAGGTTCTATGACAGTTGAAGAAATATATAAAAACCGTGATAAATTCTCACAAGAAGTTCAACGTGTCGCTTCGCAAGATTTAGCGAAAATGGGACTTATCATCGTGTCCTTTACTATCAAAGATGTGCGTGATAAAAACGGATACTTGGATTCCCTTGGGAAACCTCGTATTGCACAAGTGAAAAGAGATGCTGACATTGCAACAGCAGATGCCGATAAAGAAACTCGTATTAAACGTGCTGAAGCTGCAAAAGAGGCACAGCAATATGAAATTGAACGTGCAACAGAAATTGCTTTAGCAGAAAAAGAGAATTTGTTAAAGGTGGCGGAATATCGCCTTGAACAAGATGTTGCCAAGGCTAGAGCTGACCAAGCATACGAACTTCAAACAGCACGCTCAAAACAAGAAGTAATGGAACAAGAAATGCAAATTAAAATTATTGAGCGTCAAAAGCAAATTGAACTTGAAGAGAAAGAAATTTTGCGTCGGGAAAAACAATACGACTCTGAGGTTAAAAAGAAAGCTGATGCTGATCGTTACGCAATTGAGCAAAAAGCAGCAGCTGAGAAATCGCGTGAAATGGCTGAAGCTGATGGAGAAAAATATAGAATCGAAGCAAGAGCGAAAGCTGAAGCCGATAAAGTACGTCTTGACGGATTAGCGAAAGCCGACTCAGAGCGTGCACAAGGTGAAGCAGAAGCAGATATCATTCGACTTAAAGGTCTTGCTGAAGCAGAAGCGAAATGGAAAATAGCTGAAGCATTCGAACAATATGGTCAAGCTGCCGTTCTTGATATGGTTGTAAATATGATGCCAGAATATGCGAAGCAGATTGCAAGTCCGTTATCTAATATTGACAAGATTACTGTAGTTGATACGGGTGGTGGCGAAGGTGGAGGAGCCAATAAAATCACATCGTATGCAACAAATTTAATGTCTACCCTACAAGAAACATTAAAGGCTTCCTCAGGTGTTGATTTGAAAGAGATGATCGAAAACTATTCCGGTAAAGGAACGATCCGTCCAAGTTTAGATCGCATATCTTATGAGATGAAGGAAAAGAAAAAAGAAGATAAAGCCGAAGAACACATATCCGTTTGATCTAAAAAGCTCTCCAACTGGAGAGCTTTTTAAATTTAATAAGAAAGTATAAGCTTTTAGAGCTAAACACTTGAACTCGGCAGGCGGCTAAGATTAAATCTCCATTTATGTAATTTGAATTTTTATCCACTTATCCGAATATATAGTGACAAATATCACAATAAAAGTTACAGTAAATGAAAGGGTATAAACAATAGAAGATTGTTTTTTTGCATGGAGGAACCTATGAAGTTAACGATTGATCAAATCAAATACATTAAAGAAAATCGTGTGCTTGACCGTATAGATGTTGGTCATGCTGTATCGACTTATATAGGAGAAACTGAAACTATCGCGTATAGTCTTTTCTCGTTGTTGGCAAAGCGTTCATTTTGGGTGCGATATTCATCAGAAAAAAGCAGTCAAATAACAGAACTGTATACGGTTGTTCATGGTGAAATTGAAGTGCAATATGAAGGAAAGACATTCTTCCTTCGAGAAGGCGATACATTAGATGCATCTAATTACTCGGAGTTGCTGTCGTTTTATAGTGAACATGAGGTTGAAATTTTTGTGGAAATGTCAGTTGATGAATTTGAAACTAATTTTAAAAACACCGAACTTGTTCAAAGAGATGCAGCTGCTATTGAACGGGTTGATGGCTACACGTATCATCATTGCTCACGAATCAAAGACTATTCTATTGAACTATGGAAGAAGCTTGAACAACCAGTTGAACGAGTAACCAAGCTTCGTTGGGGTGCTTATTTCCATGACATAGGAAAATTAGCAGTTCCTATAGAAATTTTAAATAAAAAAGGAAAACTAACTGCCCAAGAGTGGTGTATTATGAAGACTCACAGTGCAATTGGGGCGCAAATGATGCGTAATCATGAAGTAAAGTGGTTGCGAGATTCGGCATATATAGTGGAAGAGCATCATGAACGATTTGATGGAAAAGGATATCCTAATGGATTAAAAGAGGAAGAAATTTCATTAGAGGCTGCGATTGTGTCAGTGGTTGATTCATTTGACGCGATGATAACAAATCGAATTTACCGTGAAGCCTTTTCGATTGAAGAAGCTATCCAAGAGATTGTTAGAGGAAGAGGAACGCAATTCAATCCTGTAGTGGTAGACGCATTCTTGAAACTATTGCACGATCAACAATTTAAATGGAGATAAAGACTTGGAGAATTTGTCCAAGTCTTTTTTTCTGTAGATTAGAAAGTATAACTAACAAAAGCTTCGTACTTGGAATATTTGTGTCGAGCTAGAAGGAGCGTTACACTTTTCTTAATAGGAGTGATAATAGTTGAAAGCAATATTATTTGATTTGGATGGAACATTGCTTAACCGCGAAGCAACATTACTAGTTTTTTGTAAAGCACAGCACCAAAAGTTTGAACTTCCGTTGACACAAGAAGAATTTGTAAAGCGAGTTGTTGAATTAGATGCCAATGGCTATGTCCCTAAAGACATCGTCTATAGACAAATTGCAAAAGAAATCGATTTATCTGCAGAAATAGAGAAATTATTATTTGAAGACTATATCAATCATTTTCACAAATTTTGCGTTCCTTTTGAAGGATTAATTGAAACACTTACTCTTTTAAAGTGTCAAAATTTTCTGCTCGGGCTTATTTCAAATGGTCGCCATGCCGGTCAACAAGCTAGTATGGAGGCTCTTTCTATCGAATCATTCTTCGATGTTGTATTAATTTCAGAATCGCAAGGAATGTCAAAGCCAGATGCCGCTATTTTTGAACGTGCGTTGGAACGTATAAATGTGAAGGCTAGTGAAGCTTGCTACGTGGGAGACCACCCAATAAACGACATAGAAGCTGCCAGAAAAGTAGGTTTAATGACAATTTGGAAAAGGAATGGGCAATATAAAAATCTACTTGCAGACAATATAATTGATACACTACCAGAAATTTTGTCAATAATGAAAGTGCATAATCCAATTGAATTACATGCAAAAGAAGAGAAAGATGATCGGGTATGAAACAAACATCAATTATAAAATATGGGGCTGTCTAATAGTCCTTAAAATAAAACAGGTGGAGAAAACGACATATTTTTCTCCACCTGTTTTATGTTTCTGTTTCTGCATCGCTGCGCTAGCTTCGAAACATGAAAGGGCGTTGCATCGCTACATTAGCTTTGAAACAAGAAAGAGTCGTTGTAACGGAAATCAATTGTTAACCGAGCCAATTTTAATATGAAAAAGAGGGCTGAGCATAAAAGTCATTTTAAATGACTTTTGGGACAGCCCTCTTTTTTAATTTGAACATACTACCTATAAATAAGTCATGGGCTATCTAAATCGGAACAATAAACCTATAGGATTAAGCATAAAATAAAGGAAACTTGATTATTATGTCGAATCTTGTAGATAACATCATTTGTATTTTCAAGTGATTTTTTGACCCCAATAAAATTGGCATAACTCAATGTAGTAGAACACAGGTAGTCAGGATGGTCACGATACCTAAATGAGATTTGTGAAGTTATCGATAACATTTATAAAGAAGACTATGCAACTCTAACAAATACAACGAGTCCATCCTAAACTTACAAAACCGGCCAGAGAATAGATTTCTCTTCACAGCTTTACGATTCGATAGCATAATAAACGAAGATTAGTAAAGCAATGATGAGTGTATTCATCACGTAATATGTATTCCTTGAAATTTGTCGGTCGAAAAATGTAGAACGGTCAACCACTTTGTAACTTACGACCATTATTAAAATGATGATAATCATAGATATAAAAGTAGACATATCATAAACATAAATATCAATAAAGCGAACAAAAATTAGCGTAGCGGCCATAATAACGCCATAAGCAACTCGTTTTAACTCCATGGTTTATCCCCTTTCTAATGTAATAAGTATAGCAACTAGCTCTGTGGATAGAAAGGGAACTCATGGAATACTAAAAAAGCAAGATATTACAAACTTGGGGGGACTTCAAATGATTCAATTTGTTGGGTTTGACCAGCAATATTTACCGGCTATGGCAATTCTTTTAGCGAAAAGACATCAAGTGGAACGTAGTCGCTATTCATTCTTACCATCTCGTTTTGAAGACTCAAAAGAAACGGAAAACCTTCTAAGAAAAGAAGGTGAAAAACCATTCGTTAATGGTATAGTGGCACTTCGTAATGACGAAGTAATTGGATATATGTTGTATGAATTTAGAGAAGATGCAAAAAAAGGTCGACATATTATCATCGATTATTTAGGTTTAGCGATTGCAGAAGATGCACATCCGAGGCTAGTACGTCTATTGTATGCTGAAGCTGGTGCGGAATGGATAGCTGGTGGTTATTTCCAACATATAGTATACGTCCCAATCGGTTATGATCGACATGTATATGAATGGTTAGAACAAGGATTCCGGTTCGAACAAAAATATGCAATTCTCGATATTCAAAACTATGAACCAAAAGCAAAAGAGGCAGAAAAAAGTGCTTTACGTATTCGTCGGTTAGCAGATAGCGATACGGAGATTCTTAAGCGTATGTCGCGCTGGAATAGTATTCATCAAGCATCTGCCCCTTCTTGGAATCCAATTACTAAAGAATCACTAGAAGATGTGAAAAGTGGATATGCAGCACTAGCTAAAGATGCCGAGGCTATTGTGATGATTGGTGAACAAGACAGTATTCCAGTAGGCTTCCATGTCTATTATGAAGCTGATTCTTCCGCCAATATGTATACACCTGATCGGACAGTGGAGCTTCCAACTGCATCTACAAATCCACAATACCGAGGCCGTGGAGTAGGGAAAGCACTTGCAGATGCGAGTCACGCTCAGTTACAAGAGTTGGGATACGACTATTCACTAGCAGACTGGCATACGCCTAACCATCTAGCTTCGTACTTTTGGCCAAAGCTGGGCTATCAAACGTTTATGATACGCATGGTACGTACAGTTGATAATCGAATTGCTTGGGCGCATGGCAACTAAAATACGTATTGTAGGGTCAGTGGGAAGTGGAAAAACCACACTTGCACGGAAACTGGCCCTACAAAAAGGAATTTCCATGTATTCATTAGATGATGTGGTATGGTCGAGAAGTACAATAGGTGATTGTCGAAATTCAGAGGAACTACGAGATGCAAAATTACAAGCGATATTAAGTGAACCATCTTGGATTATCGAAGGTGCCCATTTAGGCTGGTCGTTAAAGACATTTGAAGAAGCAGATCAAATTCTCTTTTTGCATCCAAGTTTATCTGTACGTATTTACAGGATTTCACGGAGGTTTATACAACAAAAAAGAGGCATTGAACATGCGAGTTATACACCTACATGGAAAATGTATAGTCGAATGTTTAAGTGGACCTATCAATACGAAACCATATATAAAAAACAAGTACGTGCTATATTAAAGAATTCAAAAAACGCTATTGAAATACGTGATGGCTCAGAGTTAGGAGTTTGACAATGGAAAATAAACCTTTTGTTGCTTCATGGAGTGGTGGAAAAGATTCAGCAATGGCATTTTATCGCGCGGTACAATCAGGTATGAAGCCAAAACGATTGCTCACAATGTTTCAAGAAGATGAAGAAGTGTCTAAGTCACACGCCTTGCCATTTTCAGTAGTACTCGCACAAGCAGAGCGTATAGGTATTCCTTTAATGATCCGCGGAGCGGGTTGGAGCGACTACGAATTGAAGTTTATTGATGCCATGGATGAATGTCGAGCTGATGAAATTACACATGGAGTATTTGGTGACATTGATTTACAAGGCCATCTTGAATGGGTGCAAAAAACTTGTGAAAAATCGAATATTGTACCGATCCATCCACTTTGGCAAGAGCCTCGTCGTGCGATTTTAGAAGAGCTATTAGAAGTCGGTTTTGAAGCGGTGATTGTCGTAATCAATACAGGAATGATGTCTCGTGAATACATTGGACGAACTTTCACACGCGAATTGATGGATGAATTAGAAGCACTCGGAATCGATTCTTGTGGAGAAAATGGTGAATTCCATACAGTTGTGATTGATGGACCAATCTTCTCATCTCGCGTCCCAGTGGCATTTGGAGAAGTGCGTGAGAATGAGGGATATGTGTTCTTAGACGTCTCCTTGAAAGAATAAGTGAGTTTTAGTAAGGTAGCAAAGCCAAGAGCTGGATTAAACAAAAAGACAATCCTCAGATATAGAGGATTGTCTTTTTTGCGACCCATGTATCAAATAGTAATCATAGATAGTCTTTAAGTTCATTCTCTAAAAAAGGCTTGGCTTGTAAAAAATCTACAAACGCTCGGTATTTTACTTGTTCTTCTAAAGTGGGCTTATTCCCTGTGAAATATGCTCGAATCAAAATATTTTTCGGTGTATGTTCCATATCAATAAATTCGAGTAACTGTGCTTCATAGCCAACGAGTTTTAATAGCTCGGCTCTTATTGAATCGGTTGCAAGTGCAGCGAAACGTTCTTTGACAAGGCCATGCTGTAACATTAAATCGAGTGTGGGGCTATTAAGCTGGGCATTTAACTCATGTTGACAACAAGGGACACTTAAAATTACTTTCGCTCCCCATTTTACAGCGCGAGCAAGTGCCATATCAGTGGCAACATCACATGCGTGAAGCGTTACGACCATATCAACAGACGTTTCTTCGTTGTAGTCATTAATATCCCCAACTAAAAACTCAAGATGGTCATACTTCAAATCACTAGCAATTTGTTGACACTCTTCAATAACTTCTTTTTTCAAATCGAGACCAGTGACACGAATATCTAAGCCTTTTTCAATGTGTAGATAATGATATAGCGCGAAAGTTAAATATGATTTACCAGAACCAAAATCTAAAATTCGAACGGGCCGGTCCTTCGGAAGGTAGTCGAGTGCATCATCAATAAACTCGACAAAGCGGTTAATTTGACGAAACTTATCATGCTTTTGCTTTTTAACTTTGCCATCAGGAGTTTGAACACCTAATCGAATTAAAAAGGGATAGGCTGTGTCTTCGTCCAACAAATAGTTTTTCTTTCTGTTATGAGAAAGATTTACCACTTTTTGAGACAGAACAAGATCTGATTTCCATAAAACTTTGAATTTTTTCGATAGCTGGATATGTACTTTCTCTTCTTGAAATTCAGCTTGTACTTGTCTGTATTGCTTCAACAAATGATTTAACTTTTCACTCGCCAATTCGAGTTCAAGATTTTCGTGTTTTAATATGCGTTCGTACTGATATTCAAACTGAATATGGTATATACCTTTTAATTCAATCGGCTTGAGTTTTACACGTTTTACTTCATCTGAATTAGCTCGAGGTTGGCTAATTGTTGCAGATATCAACTGCTTGTTGTTAATTAATGCAGTTAATTGGATAATCATTTCTTGATATTCCATAAGGTTCGCCTTCTTTTTAAGTTTCTTTTCGCTATTTTAACACATTCACTACGTCTAACTTATAATTTGAGATTTCATTTGGATGTGACTGGACTAGAACATAAAATGAAAAGTTAAAGCTCGTTTCATTATGTCCATAAACGCTTGATTATGCTCTTGTTATTGGTAATCGTGATTTGATAAATATCTGGATTGCTAAGTGATTTCCAATCTGAAAATCCAATTGAACTGTCAAAATGTTTTAAAAGAAGACTTAATAAATTACCGTGTGTAACAAATATACAATTGCTCGATGCTTCTTTAACAACTTCGATGGCACGGTCAGTAGCTTCGCGACTAGATTCTCCACCAATAAATTTCAAGTTTAAATCTGTAAAGGTTTTTTCAAGAAGCTCTAGCCAGTCTGGTAAATCGGACGTGCTCAATATTCTTTCTGCTAACCGGTTATCGATAATGAGCGAAAGGTTTTTTTCATGTGCAGTTGGACTTATTGAATCTTGAGCTCGAATAAAAGGACTCGAGATGATGTGGTCAATCTGAATATCTTTGAAGAAAGAAGCCAACTCCTGTGCCTGTTGGTGTCCAAGTTCAGTTAATGGAGCTTCAGAGATCTGTCCGGTCGCAGAACAATGTCGAACGAAGTATAACGTTTTCAATACTAAATCACTCCCAATCCTTAAAATGGAAAAAACCCTGAAGCATAAGGCTTCAGGGTAATAAATTAAGCGAATTTTTTCATTAAATTAGCCATTTCAATTGCGGCAGTTGCAGATTCCCAGCCTTTATTGCCAGCTTTTGTTCCTGCACGTTCAATTGCTTGTTCAATCGTATCAGTAGTCAATACGCCAAAGATAACGGGAACATCATGTTGGTATCCTGCATTTGCAACACCTTTAGCAGCTTCGTTACACACAAAGTCAAAGTGTGGTGTAGAGCCACGAATAACCGTTCCAAGTGTAATTACGGCATCATATTTTTTAGATGCGGCCATTTGTTTAGCTACAAGAGGAATTTCAAACGCTCCAGGTACCCAAGCGATAGTCACATTAGCATCATCAACACCATGTCTTTTAAGAGCATCTTCAGCTCCACCTAATAGTTTACTCGTAATAAATTCATTAAAACGTCCAACGACAATTCCTACTTTCAAATCGGCGCCAATTAAATATCCTTCTAAATGTGTAGTCATGAATGTGTTTTCTCCTTTAGAAACTTAGGTAATGACCTAACTTCGATTGTTTTGTTTTCAAATATGTTTCGTTTTCTTCATGAGCAGGGATTTCAATAGCCACACGTTCAGTTACTTCCAAACCGTATCCATCTATCCCGGCAACTTTTCGAGGGTTATTTGTAAGCAACTTCATTTTCCGTACACCTAGATCTCGTAAAATTTGTGCGCCAATCCCGTATTCGCGCAAGTCATCTGCAAAACCTAGCTTGTGATTAGCCTCAACAGTATCTAACCCTTGATCTTGAAGTGCATATGCTTTTAGTTTATTTATTAAACCAATGCCACGGCCTTCTTGACGCATATAGAGTAAAATACCTGAACCTGCTGCTTCAATTTGTTTAAGTGAAGCCTCTAGCTGAGCTCCGCAATCACATTTGCGAGATGAAAAAACATCACCAGTTAAACATTCTGAATGAACACGAGTTAGAACAGGCGTGTCGCTTGAAATCTCCCCTTTAACAAGAGCGATATGTTCTTTCCCGGTAAATGTTTCGGTGTAACCAACAATTTTGAAATCACCAAATTCAGTAGGTAACAAGGTTTCGACTTCTCGAGTGATTAGTTTTTCATGTTCACGTTTGTAAGCAATCAACGCAGCAATAGTTAAGATGCCGATATTTAGTCGCTCCGCAATGATAACGAGGTCATCAAGTCTTGCCATAGTACCGTCTTCATTCATAATTTCACAAATGACGCCCGCTGGAGGAGATCCTGCTAGCAAGGCTAGATCGACAGCTGCTTCCGTATGTCCTGCACGCTTTAATACTCCGCCTTTTTTGGCAATCAAAGGAAAGACATGACCCGGACGTTTAAAATCAGTTGCTTTAGATTCACTGTTGATCATTTGAAGAATGGTATGAGACCGTTCAAATGCACTGATGCCAGTTGTTGTATCTTTATGATCAACACTGATTGTGAATGCTGTACCGTATGGGTCTGTGTTTTTGTCTGTCATTAAACCAAATTGTAGTTGCTGTGCAATTTCTTCTGCCACTGGGACACAAATTAAGCCTTTTCCTTCAGTAGCCATTAAATTGACGATTTCAGGAGTAGCAAATTCTGCCAAAGCAATAAAATCTCCCTCATTTTCACGATCTTCGTCATCCACCACTATGATGGCTTGTCCTTTTGCTAATACTTCAACTGCTTCTTCTACTGTATAAAACATAAGAATTCTCCTTTTAGAAACCGTGTTCTTGTAGCCAATCTTTTGACATATTCGATTTAGATGTCTGAATGAGTTCTGTATATTTCGCAAGCATGTCACACTCAATATTTACTTTGTCCCCAATGCCTTTGTCTCCAAGTATTGAATCACTTTTTGTTGTTGGAATCAAGGAAACGGAAATTGATGTTCGATCTACATGAAAAACGGTAAGAGATGTTCCATCAATTGCAACAGAGCCTTTTATCATCATGTATTTCATAAGGCTAGGGTCTAATTCAATCTTTTTGGTAATGGCATTGGTCTCTTTTTTAATGGAACGAATAACACCAATTCCATCGACGTGCCCATTGACAAAGTGTCCTCCGAAACGACCATTAGCCGCCATTGCTCGTTCCAAATTAACATGAGACTTAGATGTTAAATCGGCCAATGTGGTTGATTTAAACGTTTCTGGAATAACGTCGACGACAAACGTTTCTTTCGTGAAAGAAGAGACAGTTAAACAAACACCGTTAACCGAGATACTATCGCCTCTTTTGACGTCATCTAAAATCATTTTTGCTCGTATAGTCATTTCTAGTGCATGTGGTTTTCTTTGAATAGAAGTAACTGAACCTATTTCTTCAATGATACCCGTGAACAAGTAAACAACCTCCCTCCTGAAAAGAGCATCAATTTGAAAATCGAAGTCTTAAAGTTTAGGTAATTTGTGATTTGCTCTATTTAATGAATAAATAAAGACTTGTTATATATTTTGTTAAGCGTATAAATATTTGTGTACTGTAAATATGAATCTGAAAAATAGTTGTTGGGTTTTTTTCCACCATGGGGCAAACGGGTGGTGAGGAAAGGATGATTCAGAAGTACCTTGTCAACGCCTACTAAAAGAACATCTAAACATGACTCAGTATAATAACATCTTCTCGTGTTTCTATAAGAAGGTAGCCAGTTGCTATCGTCAGTTTTCGATGTAGGATAATGTGACAAAAGGCATTTGAAGTGTAATGTTTTTGCAAAATGCTCGAGTAAGTTACTTCGCTTCTTTTCGAATTTCCAATGAGACCGTTAACTTCGATACCTTTAAGAAGTATACCTATAAGATAGAGGCATAGATTCGTAATAGGGTATCTAAGTTACTTTAGTATCGAAAGTTTAATCAGTAAGAGATGTACTAGCGATTAAATATGATGCTAGTAAATAAGAGGTCCCTCAAATCGAAAAGAAGCGTTGCGCAAGCATAACAAATGTACTTCTCTATATTCTTCTCCCATCCAGACTATACTGTCGGTGTTGGATTTGCACCAACTCCACCGCTACTTTTTCAAGTACCGGGTCACGGACTTACAAATTTTCATTTGCTCACCGCCGGTAAGGAATTTCACCTTGCCCCGAAGAATATAAAGTTACTATTTGTCTTTCTTATAATATCACATTGTACAACAAATGATAAATTCAATTACTTATTGGATTACTTTGGTAGATAATCTTTACAAATTACTTGAATTTTGTGATAACATAAACTTATTCACGAATGTTTACGAAGGGGGAAGGAATGTATCATGTTAAAAGAGCAAACGGTGGGAGCGGTTGTTAGGGAAATAGCAAAAAAATATCCTACTACTGAAGCGTACGTATATCCAGAACATCAGATTCGTAAAACATATGAGGAATTTGATGAAGAAACTGATCATTTAGCAAAGGCTTTCATGGGGATGGGGATTGCTAAAGGCGAGCATGTTGCCATTTGGTCAGACAACAAACGAGAATGGTTGCTGAGTCAATTTGCAACCGGCAAAATGGGCGCAGTTCTTGTAACGGTTAATACAAATTATCAAGAAAGAGAACTTGAATATTTGTTAACACAATCGGATGCAACGACGCTTATTTTGGGTGAAGAATTTAAAGGTACTTCCTATATAGATATAATTAATGCAGTATGCCCTGAATTAAAAACATCAGTAAAAGGCAATATTGACAGTGAAAATTTACCGCATTTCAAGCGTGTTATTGTCATGGGTGAGAAAAACTACCCTGGCATTTTTACGTGGAGTGAGTTTGAATCATATGCAACAACTATTAGTGATAAAGAGCTTGACGAAAGACTTAACTCGCTGCACTTTGATGATGTCATTAATATTCAATACACTTCTGGTACCACTGGTTTTCCTAAAGGTGTCATGTTGACGCATATGAACATTGTAAATAATGCGCAAATCATAGGTGATTTTATGAAATTAACTGAAGTCGATCGCTTATGTATTCCTGTGCCTTTCTTTCATTGTTTTGGTTGTGTATTAGGGACGTTAGCTGCAGTTACTCATGGATCCACAATGGTATTAGTGGAACAATTTGATGCTAAACGTGTTTTACAAGCTGTCCAAGACGAAAAGTGTACTGGACTTCACGGAGTACCAACCATGTTTATTGCGGAATTAAATCATCCGGACTATAAACAATACGATACATCATCACTACGCACAGGAATTATGGCAGGGTCTCCTTGTCCAATTGAGGTAATGAAAGAAGTAATTGACGATATGGGAGCAAGCGAAATAACTATATGTTATGGACAAACTGAATCTTCCCCTGTTATTACTCAAACGAAATCTGATGATGAAATTGAAAAACGAGTAGCAACTGTTGGGAAACCACATCCATATGTTGAAGTGAAAATTATTGATCCAGCAACCAATGAAGAATTACCAACGGGAATGCCTGGAGAATTGTGTACAAGAGGTTATCACGTTATGAAAGGCTATTATAAAAACGAAGAAGCAACTAGAGCAGCCATTGATCATGAAGGATGGCTTCACACTGGAGATATTGCAATTTTAGATAGTGAAGGATACATCGAAATTACTGGAAGAATTAAAGATATGGTAATTCGAGGAGGAGAAAATGTCTATCCTCGTGAAATCGAAGAATTCCTATATCAACACCCAAGCATTCAAGATGTCCAGGTAGTAGGTGTACCTGATCCAAAGTATGGTGAAGAATTAATGGCTTGGATTATTACTAAAGATGGTTTAACTATTGATGCAGAAGAAATACGTGAATACTGTAAAGGAAAAATTTCTCGTCATAAAATACCACGCTATATTCAATTTACTGATGCATATCCGATGACAGCTTCGGGTAAAATTCAAAAATATTTACTGCGTGAATTATCGAAAGAAACAATTCAACCTGCATAATTCGACATATTTCCCGGGAAATAGAGTAACCTGCAAAGCATTGGTAATTATAAGGTTTATTTGATTTCACTAAAAATATGTACTCGTGGTTCTTCTATAAGCATGTTATGATTAGATAGAAATCATAATATTCTCAAAGGAGGAATTTATTTGACGGATTATGTTTATCAACTAATTGCTATAATTATTTACATGGCTGCTATGCTATTGATTGGCTACTATTCTTTCAGAAAAACGTCGAACTTAACAGATTACATGTTAGGAGGACGTTCATTAGGTCCTGGCGTAACTGCACTTAGTGCTGGTGCTTCAGATATGTCAGGTTGGCTATTAATGGGTCTACCAGGTGCTATTTATGTATCTGGTTTAGTAGAGGCTTGGATTGCGATAGGTTTAACAGTCGGTGCCTACTTAAACTGGTTGTTTGTAGCCCCACGTTTACGTGCGTACTCTCAAGTTTCAAATGACTCAATTACGATTCCGAGTTATTTAGAAAATCGATTGAAAGACACAACACGTCTAATACGCATCGTGTCTGGAATCATCATTCTAATATTCTTTACGTTCTATGTATCTTCGGGAATGGTAGCAGGTGGAGTGTTCTTTAAAAGTTCATTTGGACTTGATTACCATGTAGGTTTGCTAATCGTTTCTGCAGTTGTAATTGCGTATACACTATTTGGTGGATTCTTAGCTGTAAGTTACACAGATTTTCTTCAAGGGATTATCATGTTCCTAGCGTTAATATTGGTGCCAGTTATCGGTATATTTGCGGTAGGAGGAATTGAAGGAGCATCTGAAAGTATCCGCGCAGTAGATCCAGGACTTTTAAGTTTAGTTGAAGGCGCATCTGTATTAGGTGTTCTCTCAGCAGTTGCTTGGGGCCTAGGATACTTTGGTCAGCCACATATTATTGTACGCTTTATGGCAATTAGATCAGTTAAAGAAACAAAACAAGCTCGTCGTATTGGGATTGGTTGGATGGCAATAAGTTTACTTGGTGCTATTGCAACTGCTTTAATTGGTATTGCTTACTTCCAACAAAATCCTAGTCAATCTTTAAGCAATCCAGAGGCTGTATTTATTGCATTAGGACAAATTATGTTCCATCCTTTTGTTGCAGGTATTATGTTGGCCGCTGTTTTAGCCGCTGTTATGAGTACAATATCATCTCAATTAATCGTAACTTCATCAGCGTTAGTTGAAGATTTATACAAAATTGTTGTGAAAAAACAAGCAACGGACAAACAATATGTTACATTGGGTCGTATTGCCGTTCTACTTGTCTCTCTAGTAGCGATGTTCATAGCTTGGGAGCAAAATAAATCAATTTTAGATTTAGTTTCATATGCTTGGGCAGGATTTGGTGCTGCATTTGGCCCAGTAATTTTATTATCTCTATTCTGGAGAAAATTAACGACATGGGGCGCATTATCTGGGATGGTCATTGGTACAATTACCGTTATTATATGGGGTAATAATGACTATTTAAAAGGACTAATGTTTGAAATTGTTCCAGGTTTCATATTGTGTCTATTATTTGCTGTTGTTGTGAGTATCTTTACGTACCGTAAGAATACAGAAATCGAACGTGAATTCGATGAAACGATGAAGCTATTAGACCAAGAAAAATAAAGATTAATCCCACAACTCAAAAGTTGTGGGATTTTTTTGTGCAAAATTTTCTTATGAAGAAATAAATATCTTTAATAAACTCAAAAATTATTACATAGATGAATGCAATTATTTAGATCATAAAGTATGGTGTAAGTAAAATGTAGAGGTACAAGAGGTGAACGTTCTGAACATCCAAGATAGCATACGTAAAAAGTATTTAGTCATTGTATTGATGATTGGTTTGTTTTTAATAATTTTAGGAGCCTGTTCTGTGTATTGGCTTGAAAAAAATCAACAAGAGTTTACCGAACAAGGGGAAGCGTTGAAAAAAAAGGATGTTTTGATTAATGAATTAAAAGAATCATTAAATAATGTGTTTTTTCGGTCACGAGGCTATTATGCGTTTCAAAATGAGGTTGAATTAAGTCTTGTTTACGATGAATTAACGGAGACGAAAAATACATTGGCCTTATTAACTCAATATAAACTATCTAAAGAAGAAGATGATTTGCTAGTTGGACTTACAGATTTCTTAGTGACGTTTGAAACGTCCTCATTGCCAAATGCCATCGCTTTGGTTCAGGCTAATGACTATATAGGTTTGCGAGCCCTCTCCAAGAGCGGAATAAATAATGAGGTTAATGAATTTATTGCTTACACAGATGAATTTCATCAAAAAACGACTAATTCTCGTGATTTGATTTCTCAACAAATTAATGACGACTTCCAAACGAAGATTAACATAACAATATTTGTCGCCATATTATTGTTTATTATTTTACTTATTACGTTTTTTCAAACACTGAATCGTATTGTGAAACCTCTTGAAGTGATGAAACAAGGAACAGATTTTTTTGCAAACACTGGTGAAATTAATTTACCTAACACCGTAAGAACTGATGAATTGGGTGCATTAAATTTCTCATTAATATCATTAATGAAGACAATCCATGAAAATGAATCAGATATGCAGGCTCAAAATGATGAACTAATAATGAAACAAGGTGAAGTGCAGTCAAAACAAAAGTTACTTGAGAATTCACTACTAGAAGTTAAAAATGCAAAAAATCGTTTAGAAGTGATGAATCAACTTAATCATAGCTTAACATTCTCTCTCAATCGACAAGAGTTAGTGGTAATTGTTCGTGAATATTTACATGAAAAATTCGATTTAAATATTAGTCTTTTATGGCTTTTAGAAACGCTTGAAAGTTCTTCACAGGGAATTACGGAAGAGTTTGATCGGAGATTTATGGAAGATCGTTATAACTATGTGATGGAAAGACTACATATTGAAGATTCATTTTCTATTATTCGAGAAGGCGATATTGAGCTAGGATTGGCACCAAAAGGTACTTTAGTAAATGATTTATTTGTGGGCATAAAAGAGGAAAAAGGCGGACTAATTGCAGTCTTCTCCTGTGCACGAATAGGAAGGTTGTTTACAACTGAAGAAATTACCGATATTGAAGCATTGCTAAATCGAGTTAGTTTGTCACTAGAACGAATTCGACTATATGAAAATAATCAATATGAGCGTAACTTAAATGAAGGAATTGTGAAAACGATTCAAGAAGGAATTTTCTTAGTTGGACAACAGGGAGAATTACTTCAGTACAATCAATCCTTATATGATCTTCTTTCTGGAGAAAGTCATTATCCAAAAGGTACACCGTTTTCTAAATGGATTTCCCTTCACCAAAAATTTGCTGACAATCCAGATGAAATTATTGGTTTTTTTGAACAAGCTATAAAGGAAGATTTCACAGACATTAGACGAATTCAATACACATTTAAACGAAAAGGTACTAAAATTATTAATCTTTACTCAGCCTGTATTTTTTCAGATGGGACAAAAACGAGTACGATTTTTGTTAATCGAGATATTACGAAAGAATATGAAATTGATCAAATGAAAACTGAACTAATCAGTACTGTCAGTCATGAACTTCGTACGCCGTTGTCTAGTATATTAGGATTTTCAGAGTTATTATTGAACAAGAAAACGACAAATGATCGGAAACAAAGATATATAGAAACAATATATAAAGAATCAAAAAGATTATCTAGTCTAGTCGATGATTTTTTGGATGTTCAGCGAATGGAGAGCGGCAAACTTATGTATCACTTCACTGAAGTTGATATAGCGTCTTTACTTCCTGAAATTATAGGGAACTATGAATACCAAAATAATCACGAAATCAATATTGATAATCAAGCTTTTCACAGTATGTTAATCGCAGATGTTGATCGTATTAAACAGGTTTTCATCAACTTACTGGGTAATGCAATCAAATTTTCTCCTGGTAAAGAAGTTGTAAATATTCGTTTGGTTAATAAAGATAGTGGATTAAAAATCACTATACAAGATTATGGACTTGGCATTCATGCTGATGAAATACCAAAACTTTTTCAAAAATTTCATCGAATTGATAATAGTGAAACGCGAAAAGTTGGAGGAACTGGACTTGGTTTGTCAATAGTAAAAGAAATTGTAGAATACCACAAAGGACAAATTTGGATTACCTCTATTAAAGGTGAAGAAACGACCGTACACTTATTTTTTCCACAGCATATATAAAAATGGCCACATTTTGTGGCCATTTTAATTTGTGAAAGTTGTACTAATAAGTTCATATAAATATGCTGGGCTAAACGGCTTTTGTACAAAGTGAGTCACACCAACAGCTGTTGCTAATTGTTTATCTTCTTTTTGTGACTTAGCTGTGAGCATAATGATAGGTAGATTTTGTTTTACATGTAAAGGCAATTTTTCGACTACTTCGATCCCCGTGAAATAAGGCATCATGTAATCAATTACGGCTAAGTCGTAATGCTGATTTATTAACTTGTCTAAAGCTTCTTTGCCATCAACAGCTTCTTCCACAATCCACTCTTCATTTTCTAAAGAGTCTGCTAACAACATTCGGATAATCTCGTCATCATCACATACTAATATTTTTTTCCTGTTGTCCATTTCACAAACTCCCTCATGATAAGAATAATCGTTCAGCTAAACGTTGAATGCGCAAGATAACTTCTTTCGTATGAAAGGGCTTTAATAAATAATCATCCGCTCCAAGATGGAGTGCTTGCAAAATCTTCTCTTCTTCTTTTTGGGCTGATAGCATAGAGATTAACACATTTTTTGAAGGATAGTTGGTGCGTACATGATCAAGCACTTCAATTCCGGACATGCTAGGCATTAAGCTATCTAATAATAAAATATGATCTTGTCCCTCATGGTACCAATTGGAGCCTACAAATTCTCTGCCATCGTTTATTGCTGTTACGATGATCTCGAATCGAGGATGGTGCCAATTTAAAAACTGAGAGACTAACAAAGTTCCAACAATTGGATCATCGTCAATAATAAAAATATTAAGTGAGCGTTTATGAATCATAGGTACTTTTTCTTCTGTAAACAAGGTCGTGCAATTTCTGCCACTATGTTTAGATTGGTAGAGTGCGTAGTCAGCTTCCTCTAACAACTGTTTAATATGAGTTTGGTTGTTGTGTAAACATGAGATTCCGACCGAAAAGGTCATTTTAAATGGATTAGCAGTACTAGAAAAGTATTTCGCTGAAATAGCTTTACGGAAAAGGTTAACTCTTTTATCAGCTTCATCAGCTGTTTTATTCAAAAATAATATAGTGAATTCTTCTCCACCATATCTAAATAAAATTTCATTTTGATCACATTCGTTTTGAATAGCTTTAGCGAATTCTTTTAACACTTCATCACCGACTAAATGTCCATATGTATCATTCACTTTTTTGAAATTATCTAAATCGAGCATAGCGATGGAAAGGGGTTTTCCAAGCTGTTTGTGCATTTGTATATGATATGGTGCGCTACTTGTTAATTGTTTCCGGTTAAATGCCCCAGTTAATTCATCTGTTGCAATAGAGTGTAAGATTTTTTCTTTGTTTTGAATTCTATTGTTTACATATGGCACAAAAATATCGATATCTAGTGGTTTACCAATGAAATCTGTTGCCCCAAGCTCATATGCCTCCTTAGCAGCTTCTTTTGTTTTATTAGAGCTGGTAATGGCCAAAGGAATAAAATGTTGTCTTGCTTGAGCGGAAATTTGTTTTAGTATATTAAAGCCATTGTCATCAGGTAATAATAAATCAATTAACACAAAATTCGGCTGCAATGTAAAGAACATTTCTAGCCCTTTTTTTGCTGTAGGGGCAATTAAAACCCCAATATTTTCTGTTTCTAACGTGTCTTTAACAAGCCTAACAAACTCAATATCATTATCAATAATGAGAACAAAATACTTTTCTTCTAGTAGAGTACTAACTACTTCTGAATGAGCTACTAATTGTTCGTCCTCTATTAATAAGTTTTTCATTTTTTGTAATGCAGTGTTCCTTAATTTTGAAGACACTAGATCTTCACTGGTTTCCTCAAATAAATAGAGTAACTTTCCAGCTATTTCAGACCATTCATGAAGTCCAACGGTTCCGGCAGTTCCTTTTAAACTATGAAAAAATTGAAACATATCTTTATTCGAAAGTTGTTCTTGGCTTTCCCATAAAACAACTGTATCTTTCACGCGTTGTTTTAACATTTGGCTATACGATGTTCCCGTTTGAACCACACCCCATTATCATTGGCTTTCTCCTAATTATAACAAATATTTGTGTAGGGAAAATTACGGATGTGTTTTTTATTTATCTAGATACATAGATAGAATTAAGTAGGAAATCAGTCTGGAATTATTGTGAAATGAAAATATCTAGTAACAGAGAGACGGTGGCATTTATGAAATTTATAGGTTGGTTTATGTTATTTCTTTTGGTTTTATTAATGCCGCTTTTCATATGGTTATGGCAAGACCAACATGCACAACAATTAGATATCATTATTTTGAATAAGACGGTTCCAGAAGGAGATTTACGTGAACACAAAGGGCTCACATGGCTAATTAACCATTTGTAACGTTTGCGACTTATAGGTTTCCTCTTCATAATAAAGAGGAGAGGAATGATGGCTATGATAGAACTTGATCATGTTGTGTATTTTAGTAAACAATCTCCAAAAGAGAATGTACAAAAACACAAAGGCACTTCAATCGGGGGGCGTCACAAAAATTGGGGAACGGTAAATGCATTAACTTATACAAAAAATAGTTATATAGAATATTTATCTGTGGAAAATTTGGACGTTGCAAAACAAGTAAATCATCCTCTTACAAAACTCTTACTGCATGATTTAGAAAGTGGAGAAGGATGGGGAAGTATTTGTTTTCGAACTGATAATATAAGTGAATTAAATGATAGATTATGTAGTGAAGGATGGCTAACTTCTGGTGTGTTAGATGCTGAACGTGAGACATCTTCAGGATTTATTCGGAAATGGAAAATGCTTTTCATCGAGCAGGAAGTTTCAGATGAATTGCCGTACCCTTTTTTTATTGAATGGGAAGAATCGTTTCAAGAGCGTATGCAAAGTTTAAGAGAAGATGGATCCATTCAAGAAGAGTATGAAAAAAGTGTCATTTCTAGTTGTGTACTAGAGGTTAAACACTTACGACAATGCGTATTAGAATGGAGTAATTTATTAAATATAACTGCAGTGGAAAATTCATTGGAATTACCGAATACAAATCTGATATTTCAAGAAATAACAAATGAAAAAGAACGCTTAGTTGATGTTATTGTTAGTACAATTGAATAATATATGGGTTCAGGAATACCGGCGCGCGACTGAATTTGTCTGCATTACAATGACTATGATAAAATAAAGATATATCTAAATTGTGAAAAAATAAGCAATAATACAATTATCTCTCGGTTGAAACTATAGGAGGAATTGCTATATGGACGAATTACTAGAACGCGCTATCATAGTGGGCGTTAATTTAAAAAAAGATAAACACTTTGAGTATGGTTTAGAAGAATTACACAACTTGGCAAATGCATTAAACGTAGAAGTTGTGGGGGAAGTCACTCAAAATTTAGACAAAGTGAATCATGCGCATTATGTTGGAAAAGGGAAAATAGATGAAATAAAAGCATTCTTTGAAGAAGCAGATGCAAATCTAGTTATTTTTAATGATGAATTATCCCCTTCTCAAATTCGGAACTTAGAAGAGGCACTTGCATGTAAAGTCATAGACCGAACAATGTTGATTTTAGATATCTTTGCTCGTCGTGCAAGATCGAAAGAAGCACAAATGCAAGTGGAGTTAGCGCAACTTCAGTATATGTTACCGCGACTAGTTGGACTAAATGCATCTCTTGGTCGACAAGGAGGAGGTGCTGGTGGTGGTTTTCAGAACCGTGGTGCTGGTGAAACTAAACTAGAACTCGATCGTCGGAAGATTGAAGACCAAATTGCAAAACTTCGCCGAGACTTAGAGCATGTAAAAGATCAACGAGAAACACAAAGAAAACAACGCAAGAAAAATGAAATTCCTGTCGTATCGATTGTGGGCTACACAAATGCAGGTAAATCGACGATAATGAATCGCTTACTTACCAAAACTGGACAGATTGATGACAAGCAAGTGTTTGAGAAAGATATGTTATTCGCAACGCTTGAGACATCCGTTCGTCAAATTCGCTTGCCCGACCAAAAAGAATTTTTGCTCACTGATACAGTAGGGTTCGTAAGTAAGTTGCCAACTCATTTAGTAAAAGCATTCCGATCTACATTGGAAGAAGCACGCGAAGCTGACCTACTTCTTCATGTTGTAGATGTTTCAAATGATGAATATCGCTATATGATGGATGTTACGAATGAAACATTGCAAGCCGTCGGGGTTGAAAATGTACTGACAGTTGAGGTATACAACAAATCTGACTTAGCTGATTTGAACTATCCGAATGTTAGCGGTAATAACATCTGGATTTCTGCAAAAGAAGGTGCTGGATTAGACGAATTACTCGAATTGATTCGCACTCATATTTTTGCTGACTATAAGACATGTCGAATGCTCATCCCCTATGAACGTGGGGACGTGGTATCTTATTTAAATGACCAAGCATCTGTTCAAACCTCTGAGTATGAAGAGGAAGGTACATTATTAAAAGTCGAATTAAAACAAGCAGATTATGATCGTTACCAAGAATTCGTGCTTGGAAAATAAGAAAACGCATTTTCCGATTTTTATCTCGGAAATGCGTTTTTTTCTTTTCTTTATACTTCTTGGTACTGAATATTATGAAGTCGTGCAAACAAACCATCAGCTTTCACTAAGTCTGAATACGTACCATCTTCTGCAATCCCGTCTTTGGTAACAACTAGGACGCGGTCAGCATCCCGAATTGTTGCAAATCGGTGAGCGATAATAAGCGTTGTCCGGTTTTCAGCAAGTTCTGCTAATGATTGTTGAATAATTTTTTCGGTTTCTGTATCAAGAGCAGAAGTCGCTTCATCCAAAATAAGAATGGGTGGATTTTTTAAGAACATACGAGCGATTGCTAAACGTTGCTTTTGGCCACCTGATAATTTCAAGCCTCGTTCACCAATTTGTGTATCAAATCCATCAGAAAGTTCCGAAATGAATTCTTGTAAATGAGCTTTTCGAGCAGCCTCTAGCACTTCACCATCTGTTGCACCTTTTTTACCGTATGCAATATTCTCACGGACCGTTCCTGTGAACAAGAATACGTCTTGTTGAACAATCCCGATTTGAGATCGTAAAGAATGCTTTGTCATATCCCGAATATCTAGTCCATCTATTGAGATTGATCCTTTTGTTACATCATAAAACCGTGGAATCAATGAACAAATCGTTGTTTTACCAGCACCAGAAGGACCAACAAAGGCTACTGTTTCCCCAGCTTTCACCTTGAGATTAATACCTGAGAGTACTTTTTTGTGTTCATCATAACCGAAGTCCACATCATTAAACCAAATGTCACCGTTTAAATGATCAACCGTTTTTGCGTGTTCTCGATCCACGATTTCTGGATCTTGCTCAATTAAATCTAAGAATCGTCTGAAGCCAGCCATACCTTTTGGATAAAGTTCAAGTAGAGCACTTATCTTATCGACGGGTTTAATTAAAACATTTATAAATAAGACAAAGCTAACAAGCTCTCCATACGTTAATTTATCGTTAATAGTGAACCAGGCGCCAACAACCAATACGACCAGTGTCATAAGACGAGTCATCATGTAAATACTGGAATGTGTTCCAGACATTACTTTGTAGGCGACCAGTTTAGCTAACCGGAACTGTCCATTGTCATGTTTAAAGCGATTAATTTCAAACTCTTCATTTGTGAAAGATTGAACAACACGAGCACCAGAAACACTGTCTTCTACTCGACCATTTACATCGGCAATTTTAATGTACATGTTCTTCCATGCTCGATTCATTTTAATATTACTAAATGCCACAAGTACTGTAAGGAATGGAACCATAATAATCGCAATGATGGCGAGCTCAGGGTTGATGTTGTACATGATCACAAAAGCACCAATGAACGTCATGATTGCGATAAAGAAGTCTTCAGGACCATGGTGGGCGAGCTCGCCAATATCAAATAAATCGTTTGTAATACGGCTCATCACATGGCCAGTTTTGGTATTGTCAAAAAAACGGAAAGATTGGCGCTGTACATGAGTAAAGAGCTGTTCACGCATGTCCGTTTCTATATTAATACCTAGCTTGTGTCCTAAGTAACTGACAATATATTGTAGTACGGTACTAATTAAATAAATGGCTAGTAAGATGACACTAACTGTGACAATCGTATCCCATTCACGAGTTGGAAGTAATGTGTCAATAAACCATTGAACAGCTAATGGGAAAGCCAACTCTAAAATAGCCACGATTATAGCACTGCTGAAATCGATTATAAACAATCGTCTATGTGGACGATAATACGAAAAGAATTTTTTTATCATTAAGTTTCTCCTTGATGTTTTGATATAAGAATTATAGCCGAAATATCCAAAACACGACATAAAAACTTCTAAACTCGAAGGATTTTAACGTATTTCAAGTTCCCAATGTTTTTTGACAATGTAAAGATGGAACGTTAAACTGTTAAAGTTGTCTTTATACTGATATAGCAATTAGACCTTTATTATCAGTATATTTTGTACATTCTACATAAAAAAGGAATGTGTATTTCTTAAAATTTAAAAGAAAGAAGTGAAAAATATGGCGACAAGAGAAGAGATTGTCAAGTCCGTTCCTCAAAAAGGATTCTTTGGACATCCAAAAGGCTTATTAAGCTTATTCTTTACAGAGTTTTGGGAGCGCTTTTCATACTACGGTATGCGCGCAATCTTGCTCTACTATATGTACTATGAACTAAATCAAGGCGGACTTGGTTTAGAACAATCTACGGCAAACTCGATAATGGCGGTATACGGATCACTTGTATATATGTCTGGGATTATCGGAGGATGGATTGCTGACAGATTACTAGGAACGACCAAAACCGTATTTTATGGTGGTATAGCAATTATGTTAGGCCACGTTGCTTTGTCGTTACCGGGTGGCATTAATACGCTGTTCATATCGATGGCGTTTATCATCATTGGTACAGGTTTATTAAAACCTAATATTTCAAGTATTGTCGGAGAAATGTATTCAGATAACGATATTCGTCGTGACTCTGGTTTCAGTATTTTCTACATGGGAATCAACATGGGTGCATTTATAGCACCATTAATAGTAGGTACAATTGGTCTTAACTATAACTTCCATTTAGGCTTCGGAATTGCTGCAGTTGGTATGTTACTAGGATTAATCGTCTTTATGATTACCAAAAAGAAATACCTTGGTTTAGCTGGTTCATATGTGCCGAACCCAATTGCCAAAAGTGAACGCAAGAAAATTTTCGGGCGTTTGGCAATTGCTCTAGTTGCCATTTTAATTATTGGTTTTATTTTAATTCAAACTGGAGTTATGACAATTAATGTCTTTACGATGATCGTGTCGATTTTAGGTATTGTGATTCCTACGATTTACTTTATCGTGATGTACCGAAGTGCCAAAACAAATGCAGATGAGAAATCTCGTGTTCTTGCGTATATCCCACTATTTATCTCGGCTATGGTATTTTGGGCAATAGCAGAACAAGGTGCCATCATTTTAGCTCAATATGCAGACCAGCGAACAGACTTAACGATTGGATCTTGGACAATATCTCCAGCATGGTTCCAATCTTTAAACCCTCTATTCATTATTGCAATTGCGCCAGTATTCGCATGGCTTTGGGTACGTCTTGCTGAAAGACAACCATCTACACCGAAGAAATTTGCGTTAGGTTTATTCTTTGCAGGTATGTCATTCTTAGTGATGATTATTCCAGCTTACCTATACGGAACAGAAACATTAGTTAGTCCATACTGGTTAGTGTTAAGTTTCTTCCTAGTTGTAATTGGTGAATTACTTCTTTCTCCAGTTGGTTTATCAGTAACAACAAAACTAGCACCAGGTGCATTTGCTGCCCAAACGATGAGTTTGTGGTTCTTAACAAATGCTTCTGCACAAGCAATTAATGCTCAAGTTGTAAAATTGTACAGCCCTGAAAATGAGATCATCTATTTTGGTGTCATCGGGGGTATTGCATTAGTTATCGGTTTATTGCTGTATTTATTTGCATCAAAAATCGAAAACCTTATGCGTGGAATACGTTAATAAAAACAGAGAAGAGCCTACCGATAATATTAT
>NZ_AMGD01000004.1:0-37762 GCF_000297555.1 Paenisporosarcina sp. TG-14 | reverse complement strand
TAATCGCCCAATTCCCATTTATTTGTAGTTATGCCAATTTGAACGCCATATTTCACAACAGGTTCATCCTTGTTTAAGGCAACTAACGAAATCTTATGCCCTAAAGGAATATCCGCTTTGGAGTTAATTTCAATTTCTGAATTATCATCCATATAAATACCGATTACTGTTTCTCCCTCAATTATAGGGCTAGAGGCAACTCCTACATGATCACCCCGATGATGGATTAAAAATTTGTGTGTGCTTACAGCTCGTGATTCTTCTACTTGTTGGTTAATCGTACTAGCTAGACTATTGTTTCCCATTAAAGATCCTCCTTTTTATTGGTTCAGTGACCCAACCAATGTATATATCTATTAAAACATCTATTGAAATTATAGTCAATGATAATTCTAAATTTTCAGCTAATTTTTAATTAGATAATATACAGAGAAGGTACACTTTTTTATTTCTATCACTTCTTCTTCCACTAGTTTTATCTGTCATTCATCTGTGTGGGATTTCGTAACCTGTAAAAGTCAAACAAGCTCCATCTTCCTATGATGAATTAAGAAAGAAAGATAGATAGTATTCCAACGGAAAGTATTTCGATCAAGGGAGACAAAGATGATGGGAAGATTCTCTTTTAATTAATTGATGCCTAGAGACAAAAAGATTTGGGACTATAGCGATTAACTAAAACAACAAATCATAAAGTAGTTTAGCACTAACTAATAGTATTGAATAAGCTGCAATTCTTTTAAGAGTTATTGAATTCATAATATTAGAAATACGCCCACCTATTTGTGCCCCCAGAATCCCACCGAAGATTAATATCATTCCTTGCCCTATTGGGATAACATCAACACTTAATTTCATAATGAGACTGCCAAATGACAATAGAAAACCAATACCTAAGCTTGAACCGATAGCTTTTTTAATAGGTAATTTATAAATATAGATCATCAATGGAAGAAAAATAAAACCCGCACCTAAGCCAACTAATCCGCCTAATACACCTATTAATAAACTTGTGATTATCGTTAACGTACTAGACAAAGTCGTAAAAGAAAAAACATTAGATTCTACATTTGAACCTAATGGAATTTGCATAATTATTGCAGATAAAACTGATAGTGATACAAACGTAATCTGCAAGGTAATTTCTGAGGTGTTAATTGCTAATAAAACCCCTAACATGCCACCAAACATTGCAGGAATTCCTACCCTCAAAACTATAGAAAAATCAACAAGTTTTGAACGCATATAAAAATATCCTCCAGATAGTGATGAAAAAACAGATTGCATTATAGAAAGACCTGCAATTGTTTGCATAGATATACGAGTTTCCAAGATTAGGGGTGGAAAAAACAATAAAGAAAATATTAGTATTATTCCTCCACCAACAGATAGTAATCCAGTAATTATTCCAGATAATAAACCGATAACAAACAGAGTTAATAACATATACAATACTCCTCAATTTTAGTATGCCAACACAGACTGTAATTTTGTTGGCTTTACTTTCATAAATATCTATTGGAGTTATGAAAAAAACCTATAAAAAAATGAAAGTTTGTAGATGATGGAGGCGAGAATTGGCTACATGTTGTTTCATATCTTCTAAAAAAGAATCGGATAATAACCGATTCTCAACATATATTAATATACTAATGCTACAGTTATTTCTTCAGTCTTACTCCATATGGGCAACTCAGGTAATGATGTAATTTCCAAATTGAAGTAGTCTTTTCTTTTCTTTCCCCATTCTTTGAAAACTTCATGAAGAAGCATATCCATGACGAAAAAATCATGAGTAGTAAAAGCATTAATTTCCTAAAGGTGTAAATGCAAGATTCCCTATTTTTGATTTATTCACTTCCAACCCTCGATTAACATATAAATGCCTGTAAATAGCAGGATTATATATGTGAATATCCGGAAGAAATTTTGGTTAATCGATTTAAATAAAATCTGACCCAAAAATAAACCAATAAATACGACAGGTAAGGCATACATACTTGAAATCCAAACGGTTTTATTTGTTCCAGTAAAAATAACTTGAATGATTAAACTCATCAAATAGATAAATAAATAAAATGCTAAAGTAGTACCTCGCAATTTCGATTTTTCAGTATCTGTTCCTGAAAAATAAAGTAATAGGGGCGGTCCGGGCATGCCAATACTGCTTGTCAACATTCCCGACAGACCACCTACAACTATGTCTTTTCTTCTTGTTTGAGTGATTCGGAACTTTAGTATTAGCAACAGAGTTAAACCTAAAATGATAAGGCTTATTCCCAACATCAAATTCTTTAAATCCAATACTAAAAAGATCATAATACCTATTGGTAATCCACTAGAACTACCTATGATAAATCGCTTCAAAATCCCATAGTCTATATCTTTTTTTATTTTAATGATTAAGGCAAAAGAAATGACTAGCGATAAAATTAAATTGATTTGAATCGCTTCCATTGGTTTAAATAATAATAGAAGAAATGGTGTAGCTAAAATTGAAAAACCAAACCCTGTACTTGTTTGTAATATGGAGGCAACCAAAATGATGAAAATAAATATAAATATATCCAATTAAACACCTGCTTTTGGGTCTATTACTGCTTGGGATAGTGCTTATCGCAGTTATTAAGGTTCTAATACCCAATGTCTAACAAGGTAAATTCTTTAAATGGCTCATTTGTCAGGCGTTTGAGAAGTTTAGGCTGGAAAGTAATTTCATTCTGTTCACATATTTAATCCTTCTTTTCGCTCAATAAACTCTTTTAGACTCTTTTAGACTTTCAAGATGATCTCCATCTTCCTTTTTTAATATTGCTGTAAAATCGGTTTCAGCAGAGCATTCTTGAAACCTTTTATCCGAATAAAACCTTCAAAATTAACAACTGTTCCTCTATCCTGTGGATGAAAGGAATAGTGATATCCAATTAAAATACCATTAATTTCACTTTTCACTGAATATTTTTGGTTAGAAACGTATTCTGTAAAAATTAATATCGACTTGTTGGCGTTCTAACTTCTTGGCTACTTTTGATTTAGATTTTAGCTATAATATTATCAAGGTTTTTCTTCGCTACAGTCTTAACATCTTTATATTTATTGTTACCATGAGAATCAATTGTTACAATAAGTGGCCCAAAATCTTTAACCCTAAATTTCCATATTGACTCTGGCATCAGATCTTCCCACCAAACATCTTCAATCTCTTCTACCTGTATTGTTTCTAAAGCTGCGGTACCCCCAAGAATTGTGAAATAGCAACCTTTAAAATCAACTAATGCTTGACATCCTTCATCAAGCAATCCACCCTTTCCAACAATTACCTTCATTCCATACTTCTCCATTAATCCAGGTGTAAAGCGATCCATCCTATAACTTGTTGTCGTACCGATACTCACCTTCTCATATTTACCATTTGGTAACTTTTTCACTCCAGGTGCCGTATGTAGCCCAATTGCACCTCTAAGTTGCGGAATTAAATCTTGTGGTAATTCAACATTATTATCAAACAGTCGAATTAGATTCGCATCACGTATCCCAAAGATAATACCATCTAGCATGACTGTATCACCGGCATGTAATTTAATTATATCCTCATCAGACAATGGTGCTTTTAAGTGGTAATGCGGCAAAATTCCCCACCTCCTTTTTACTTAGTAAGTAATTTTTGGTTGCTCATTCTGTGATATGAAAGTTGCTCTCATTCTTCTTGCCGGCCAACACATCATGTTTACTGCCACCGGATTACAAGTCATATGAGTATCCGCTGCTTCAATGTGTACCGCTAATGCTGTAGTGTTTCCTCCTAATCCATGGGCACCAATTCCCATTTGGTTGATTAGGTCATACAACTCTTCCTCAAGTTTTCTAACATCTGGATCCGGATTGGGTGAACCTACCTCACGAGCTGCTGCTTTTTTTGCTAGTGCTGCACACTTATCAGCCGTTCCGCCAATACCAATTCCAACAATCGTTGGAGGACAAGGATTTGCGCCAGACTCAAACACACATTCGAGAACATACTTCTTTATTCCCTTAATACCTGCAGCAGGGGTTAACATTTTTAGATAACTCATATTCTCAGAACCAGATCCTTTAGGAACTATCATAATTTCCAATTCATTCCCTTTAATAAATTCATAATGGAGAACAGGCACTTGATTTCCGGTAGATGTACCATGATTTTTTCTTGATAGAGTATTAACGATGCTGCTTCTTAGAGGATGTTCTAAAGTTGCACGCTCTGTTCCTTTTCTAATCGCTTCCTCCAACCTCAAACCGTCAAATCGTACTTGATTTCCTACTTTAATAAAATAAACAGGAATTCCTGTATCCTGGCAGATTAGTAGCTTTTTATTATCAGCTGTGGAAACTGTTTTAATGAGGGTTGCTAGAATTTCTCTTCCAGTATCCAAAGTTTCTTTTTCATAAGCATTTTGTAGTGCTACTCTAACATCTGGAGGCAAATCTTTAAGAGATTCAATATAAAGGGTTTTACATGCCTCTTCTATACTTTGGTAAAATATTTCATCAATATCCCAAATATCATTATAGTTAGCAATATAATCAATTACCGCCATAAATTCTCATCCCCTTCTGTTTGCATGCTATTTTGAAGCAACTAAAGTTTTATAACCCTCAATATTAGCTACATTAATATGAGTTTGCTTTACGTTTTCTACTGAATATTCGTCGTCACCATTCTCTTTTTTAGTTACGAAAATATTACATAACCAATCTTGATCATTACTTTCAGGGTAATCCTCGCGATAATGAGAGCCTCTACTTTCAGTACGCATCAACGCACTTGTAGAAACCATTTTGGCAACACTTACGAGATTTCTCACATTTAATAGTTCTTGCCATGTCAGGTTATATCGACGGGATCCTTTTACTGAAACTCGTTTGATGCGCTCCTCGAGAATTGCAAGTTGATCTAAAGAGGATTCTAAATCTTTTGCGTTTCGTACCAAACCAACTTTTTCCCACATCAAATTCTTTAATTCATTTCGGATATAAAAGGGATTTTCTCCTCCCTCACATCTAAAGGGCTCAACAATTTCCTCAATAATTGCGTGAACTTGTGAATCAGATACTTTAGCAGCGGTGTTTAGATTGCTAACATAAGAAACTACGGCATCCCCAGCCCTTGCGCCAAATACAGTGGAATCACATACCCCATTGCCACCCAATCGGTTCGCACCATGAACACCAGCTGCATCTTCACCTGCAACAAATAACCCATCGATATTGGATTCGCAATCTTTTGAAACACGAACACCACCCATTTGAAAGTGAGCAGCAGGAGAAATTTCAACCGGTTCGATACTTAAGTCCTTACCTACATCTCTACACCGTTCAACCATACCTGGGAACATTTTCAAAACATTTTCCTTCCCAAGATGAGATACATCAATGTAGACTCCCCCAAGTGCTGTACCACGGCCTGCCATGATTTCCATATATGCAGCTCTTGAAACACGATCCCTTGTCGAACGCTCCATCCGCTCAGAATCGTAATTCTTCATAAACCTTTCTCCAAGTGAGTTCACTAAATACCCACCTGCACCACGAAGTCCTTCTTCTAATACGCCACCATTTAATCTTGAGTTCTCAGCAAGAAGACCTGTTGGGTGAAATTGCATCATTTCCATATCAAGAAATTCTGTTCCTGCTCTGTAACACATGGCCATGCCATCTCCGGCTTTTTCCAGACTTGGTGTTGCTATTTTGTACATTGTAGCAGCTCCACCAGTTCCAACAATTACTGCTTTGCAATGAACCACGATAAAATCTCCTGTCCGCATATTGAGCATTAAACAGCCTGCTACACATTGACGATCATTATCTAGTAGCAAATCAATAGCTCTAACTTCATCCCAAGTGATAACATTTGGTTTGGCATACAGCTGATCTCGCATACGTGAGATAATTTCAATTCCTGTTAGGTCTCCCCGGTGGACGGTACGGTCAAATGATTGTCCTGCAAAAGGTTTTTGATGAATAGTTCCATCTTTATTCCTATCAAAAAATACGCCCATTTTCGTTTCTAACTCTCTAATTCTTTTTGGTGCATCATTAACCATGGTCCATGCCAATTCTTGATTATTAATACCCCCCCCGCCTTTTATCGTGTCTTTAAAATGTTTTTCAATGGAATCGTCAGGATGGAGGACAACATTATAACCGCCTTGTACCATACGAGTACAACCACTCTTCCCAATCAACCCTTTAGCTGCAACAATAATTTTTAAATTCGGATCTTTATCTGCTGCATGATGTGCTGCGAATAAACCTGCACCACCACTTCCTAATATGAGGATATCTGCTTTAACATGTTCCAAATCATTCACCTCTTCTTTCACTAGAGTAGAAACATAAACTAAGTAATTATTTAACTTTTTTATCTCACAAGGAAGAAAAATGTTAAGGCACATAAAATGGAACCGATTATAGTAAATAGTTTAAAAATACCTCTATTATCTTTAACAACCCCGATATCAATTAAAATTACTCTTAGACCGTATAAAGAATGAAAAATAAGCGCAAATATTAAGAACGCATCTAAAAAAGCGTTTATATGAAGTGTAGTTAAAACACCTGACCCTGGTAATTTCCCTATTAATGCATATCCACTATAAATTTTTAACGGTAATAAGATTAGTAACAGTAATGCTGTAATTCTCTGTACTAACCAAGCAATATAACCAACATATGGATGCTGTTTTAGTTTTAGTTCTTGTATTCTTACCCTATTCGTTTGCAAGTCTTTGGTTACCATACAAACATCTCCCTTAATTTATTAACTTACCACTTCAGACCAATAGCCTTTTTTAGTTTTTTTATTTTAAGTTTTTGAATAGTTACCATAGGTTTTATCCCTTTTGGACAAACTTCAACACAAGCTCCAAATGAGTGACAGCCAAACGCGCCATCTTCTTCAGTAACCAGATCCAACCTTTCAGCTCTAGCTCCGTCTCTTTCGTCTGCAATTAAGTTATAAGCTCTGCTTAAGGCAGCTGGACCAATAAAATCATCTCCTCTAATTGCAACAGCATCGCACGATTGATAACATAAACCACAGGTAATACAGTCTTGATTTTCATCAATGATTTCACGTCTACCAGAAGACGGAGGAATAACACTAAATTCATCTGTGTCCTCTTTTGGCACGAAATATGGCTTTACTTTCTCCCAGTTCTTAAAGAACTTATCCATGTTTACAGCCAAATCTTTAATTACGGTTTGATTTCTCATTGGCTGAACCAAAACTTTTTCACCTAAATCTTCAATTTTCGTCCGACAAGCCAACCGACCTCGACCATTTATTAACATTCCACAAGAACCGCACATCCCTAACCTACATGCGCATCGAAACGAAAGTGTTGGATCTTGGTCTTCAACGATTAAAAAAAGACTATCCAACACAGTCATGTTCTTTTTAGCTTCAATATTAAAAGAATCAAACCGAGAGTTCTCATCTTTTTCAGGATCATAACGCAGTACAGTTACTTCTACTTCCTTCATACTTATTACCTCCTTATATTTATTAAACTCATAAACTGACATGTTAATAAATATTTTTTCGAAATGTAAAAAAAGGAAATTTAGATTGTCTATTTGCAATAGATATATATAATCTCTAACAATGGTCAAGTGACCCAACCACTTGTTCATTTAAACACATTTTATCTAAAAATTCAATCTATTACAAATATTTTCCTTTAGTTTAAGTTTAATTAACCCAAAGCAACTCCCTCAAAACCGAATATTATTTTAAATTATCTCACCGAAACTAAGCACTAGAATTAACGTTGGGGCACTCACTGCACACAAACAGATGTGCTTAATTTGATACTTTTCATCCCCTACTACTGACGTTTACCTCAATTAGATAACATTAAGTTTTAAAGTCTTCTCACTTCTGCCTAAATAAGAAATATGGACGAAAAAATTATTTTATAACCCCTTTCCATTTATCTATTAAATGTGATATTCATAGTGATAAAAAGTAAAAAAAACAGGGAGTAATGCTCACAAACGATTGACTATAATATGCAATTTAATTACTTTTTAAATAAGTAAACCTGAGGGGATAGGCACTTTTAAAAATACACTAAATGTCAGATAAAGAAATACCATCGTCAAACCCGAAATAACTAATGGTTTTATGCTACCCATGAAACCTAGCTTTTCATTTTGTATATATAAGCTTAGTAGAGTGACAAAGATTCCACTTGTTACATAAAAACCAACTATAGGCATGATAATGATATAGGCAACTAAGCTTAATATACTTATCCACCTTCTTTTAAGATCAGTAATGTCTTTTTCATCATCGTCTTTGACTTTATATTTTTTACTAAAGATTGACTTTAAAAGTAACAGGGTACCAAGAATCCCGAAAATAATTATTACAAATTTAGGGAATATATCGGAAGGTGAAGTTAGGATTGCAGTCCTTGAATAAAATATAGCGCTAATTGCTAATACTATTAGGGCAACTGTTATATCTTTGACTCTTTCGCTTTTCATTAAGCCACCTCCTGCTTCATTTATTATCTGTATTATTATTTTGATTGAATGTTCTTTTTTCAATTTGGGCTACAAATAATGGAGTTAATAATGATAGTGCTGTTAAAATCATTAATATTATACTGATTGTACTAGTAAAAAACATTGTAAACATACTAGTACCTGTTTGAGATATGAGACTAGCTTGCACAAATCCATTTTCTGCTATAACACCTAATACTAGACCTAATACAATGGGACCAGGCAAAATATCAACTTTTAATAAAAAATATCCTAGTACACCGCAAGCCATCATTACAATAACATCTAATAAACTGTTTCTAATAGAATAGGCACCAATAACTGCCAAAACAGCAATAATTGGAGCTAAATAATGAACGGGTATCTTTAAGGTTTTAACTATTAGTCTTGTACCTATTAGACCGATTATTAAGAGTAATAAGTTCGATACAAGTAATCCCATCATAAACGTGTAAACTATATCACTTGATTCTATGAATAATTTAGATCCTGGTGTTAAACCATGTATCAATAAACCACCCATAAGAACAGCAGCTACTGGGCTACCTGGTATACCTAAAGTAAGTAACGGGACTAATGAAGCACCAACTGTTGAACTGTTAGCAGATTCACTGGTTATCAGACCGTCTATATGTCCCTTTCCAAATTCATTTGGGGTTTTTGAAAAACGTTTCGACTCATTGTATGCAACAAAACCGGCAACGTTCCCACCTGCTCCTGGTAATATTCCTATAATTGTGCCAATTATAGAGCTTCTTAATAAAACTACTGGTTTTTTTAGCGTTTCTATTATAGTTTTTTTATAAATCCCTTTTCGTTCTTTGTAATTCGCGATATATTTTTCTTTCTGTTCCAACATAGTGATCACTTGTGGGATTGAAAAAAAACCTATCATTGCTGGCAAAAGGGTTATTCCTTCAATTAAACTTACGGAGCCAAAAGTAAATCTGGGATATCCTGTAACAGGGTCCATTCCAATCAAAGCAATTAGCAGTCCAAAGCATCCTCCTATAAGTCCTTTAATAATAGATTTCCCTGCCAAACCTCCGATTATTGTTAAACCGAATATTGCGAGCCAAAAATACTCAGAAGGTCCAAAGCCTAATGCAAAATTGGCAAGAGGAGCCGACAAAAATAGTAAAGCAAGAGTACCGACTATACCACCGACCACTGAAGCCACAAGAGCAGCAATCAATGCTCGGTCTGCCTGACCTTTTAAGTTTAAAGGGTAACCATCAAAGGTGGTAGCTACAGCAGCAGGTGTGCCTGGTGTATTAAGAAGTATTGCTGAATTAGCTCCACCAAACATTGCCCCTATGTATAACGCCCCTAATGCTAAGAGTCCAGTAGCAGGATTCATACCAAAAGTTATAGGAACAAGTAAAGCAACGCCCATCGTTGCTGATAAACCTGGGAGAGTACCCACGATGATTCCAACTGCCACGCATACAGACATAATTAATAGGTTTTGAAAGGTAAGACTTTGCAGTAAGCCATAGATAATTTCGCTAGCCATAATTAACCGCCTCTCTTTAACATTGCCTCTGCTATAAAACTTATCCTCTGACCATCATGAGAGCAGTCTCTTTTCGCAAATGTCAGAATGGTAACATTTTACAATAAGAGACCACTTTTTTTGTTTATATTTTATTGGAAGAAACTAGATAATCAACACGTGTGCTATTTTTCTAACAAACCAAACTTTACAAGAAGCTGTTCACTCTCTATTTTTTCCTTAACGATTAGGTCTTTCCATTCTTCTCCTGACATAAAGCCATCAACTAACCCTGCTTTTTTCATCATTTCCTGATATTCAGGTAGCTTTGAAATTTCCTCTAAAGCTATATATAATTTCTCTTGAATCTCTTTAGGAGTTCCTTTAGGTAAACCCAATCCCCTGTCTATAGCAGCTACTATATCAATTCCTTGTTCCTTAAATGTTGGGACATCCGGTAACCATTCATGCCTCTCTTCTGTTCCGATTGCTAAAATAGTAAACTGATCTGGGTCTTTAGCAACATCTCCTACGTTTCCAACTATAGAGTCAATATGTCCTCCCAGTAATTGTTTAACTTGGTCAGCTGCACCTGCAAGTGGAACAGTTGTTACTTCTACTCCGGCCGCATCCATAAACTTAAGGGTTGTTAAATGATCCCCCGTTAAATTTCCTGTCATCCCAAGAGATAGACTTCCAGGATTTTCCTTTAATATATTTATATATTGATCTAATGTTTTTATATCACTATCCGCTTTAACGGCTATAACTTGAGGATCATGCACAAGACGGGCTAAAACTTCAAAATCATCGGTTTCGAATTGTGTTGGTTTCCCTAACGGTTGTAAAATTATATGGGGAGTATTAATAGATCCCATTGTATATCCATCGGGTTTAGCCTTTGCTAGTTCTGTAAACCCAACTTCTCCCCCCGCACCAGTTTTATATTCAATGACCATACTTTCCGAAAAATGGTCCTTCCAAAACTTTTCAATGATTCTTTGGTTTACATCAGTTGTTCCTCCTGCAGTAAAAGGGACTATATTTCTTATATTTTTTGATGGATATCCATCTTCCATAGCAGTTACATTAACACTCTCTTCTTCTGGAGTTGAACATGCTGTGAACACTAATGTCAAAATAACCATTGTTAAAATAAGAATTATTTTTCTCATCATTTTTCCTCCTCAATATTTATTAGATCCAACTTTCATATTTTCGGATTTTACTATACTTTTATATGCAAGATTCCCCACCTCTTTCACTATTTTGTATACGCTTCCACTTTAGATTGAAGCAAGTTCAAACCAAAATAAAAGAGTTAACGTGATTGGGTGACCCAACCTTTTATTTATTTAATTAAAACATAAGATCTTTAAATTTTCAATATATTTTGAATATTTTTATTGATAAAATATTCAATGAATTAAAAATTCAACTATTACGCCTTAAAGATAACCTTGGTAGGTATAGATCTCCAACGTTTCATGAAAGCTTTACTCAGATTTTGTAGCCCTGGGTTCCTTCTTGAGCTTGTACTTCCATCAAGACATCTTCTATGTATACTTCCTATGCAGCTGCTAATAAGAGAAATCCACTTCTAAAAATGTGATCTGGCGACCTCCTACCCTTATGAATGTTTTATAAGAGTTCGATGGCAAATAACTGCTCTTTAATATTCAGAATTATCAGATATTAATTAAAATATTATTAAATTAATATCAAATTTTGACCAACTTAAATATATCAATTAATTACACTATATAAATAGATTCGACAATATTAGACAAAAGTTGTACTCCTTGTTTAGAAATGAATTACATTTATTTGACCAAAAGACACTAAGGGTTGTTTGGTTCTACCACTAACTATTGTGTTTATTTGTACTTCTTTCTAAGTAGAAATAAGGTAGATTGTCGACACTCAGAAGAGGTTTCAATAGGATGGCGATTAGATCGTCTGGGTCGAAACATGCAAGACTTGATTGATATAGTCAACAATCTGAATAACCAAAGCATTGATTTTCACAGTCTTCAAGAGAATCTCACTATGGCGTGGCAATGCTACCGTCCAACTAATGCTTCATCTCTTTGCGGCATTTGCTGAGTTTGAACGAAACCTTATTCAAGAAAGTTCTGCTGCAGGATGAGTGGCCGCTAAATTAAGGGGAAACGGCTTGGTGGGCGTCCAGAAAATGAATAAAAGATGATGAAATGATGTGGGTGCACCAATCATTAATTGACAGAAAATTAAACAGGGATGTCAATATTCAAAATATTTTGGGTGTCAATTATTTGTTTACAAACAGATGCACTGACTCAATATGGATGTGTGAAAATAATTCACGATAATATGAGTTGGTCAAAAAACAACGACCTGGATTAGAAGAAGCTCTAAAATATGCTCGTCAAGGAGATAACATCGTAGTATGGCGATTAGATCGCCTGGGTCGAAACTTGCAGACTTGATTGATATAGTCAACAATCTGAATAACCAAAGCATTGGTTTTCACAGTCTTCAAGAGAATCTCACTATGGATCGCGGCAACGCCACCGGACAGTTAATGTTCCATCTCTTTGCGGCATTTGCTGAGTTTGAACGAAATCTTATTCAAGAACGTTCTGCTGTAGGAAGAGTGGCGGCTAAAGCACGGGGGCGGCTTGGCGGACGTCAAGAGAAGTATGGAGTGAAATGAATTGAAATAATGAAAAATCTTATTGATGGAGGCACACCGATTAAAGATGTGGCAGAAAGATGGGGAGTTTCTCGAACAACCATCTATCGTTATTTGGAACGTAAGTGATTTGATTGTATTTTGCTGCATGACAGAGATTTCGAAGAATCGTTATAGTTTACGTATAATAGGAGAAAATCATAATAATTTAGTGAACCTTATCTTATATAAACAAATATTTAAGGATGATTTCCTTATTGGCATTCGAATAACTAACATTATCAAGCCTTCCCCAAAAGAGCGTAAGAACCAAATCTACATGATGTCTACACACCAAGAGTTGTTCCCAATTAAATGAATGTCACCTTAAGTTGGGAATGACCTTATACATCCATATAACTCCTTGAAGCAGTAAATCATACAATAATAGCTTGTGTTGGTAAAATTGCTGGAAAGCTAAAAATGAAGACCTTTACAAAGAGACATTATAGAAAGTATATATACCCGTTCGTACAATTTATTTTGGTTGAGTAGGTATCTATAGAACACTATTCATCATAACATTACTACCTTTTTACTTAACCAGATGCTCTTAAAAGACTTATTAAAAAAACAGCCGAAAAAGGCAGTAAATCCAGATTATGAATTTAGAGCATGTAGAACCCTAAATAGTAGGGTCTAGCTAGAATGTCAGATATATTTCTCAAATTATTTTATCTATTTAATTCTACATTGTATTGATATCGATCCGAACGATACTTTGTTCGAGTAAATTCTATTGGTTCATCGTTAATACCATAACTAAGACGTGTCATTTCTAATAAAGCTGTACCAGGACTAACACCTAATAAATCTGCTTCATAAGGTGTTGCATTTACTGCTGATATCGTTTCGCTAGCTTTTTTCAGATAGATACCATTATCTTCGAGAATTTGATAAAACCTTGCTCCATTTAAATCATGCTTTAATAAAAGGTTTCCTATATTCTCTGGCCAACTTGTTTTTTCTAATGCAATAGGTTCATCATTTGCAAAACGAATACGATGGATTAGTAATATTTGTTTATTGTCAGATACACCAAGTTTCTTCTTCTCAATAAACAAGTCATCTCTAAATTCGGATCTTAGTAACTTAGAATTTGGAAAATATCCTTTTTCCATAATTTCTTCAGCAAAACCGGATAATTTACCTAATGACCCTGTAAGTTTTAATGATTTTACAATTGTACCTTTACCTTGTCTTTTTTCTAATAAACCCTCATTAACAAGTGTTGTTATTGCCTGTCGCAATGTTGTACGACTTACCTTGAATTCATTCATAAACTCCGTTTCAGTAGGAATAAGGTCGCCAGCTAGCCACACCTTATCTGTTATTCTGGCCACTAATATATCTTTAATTTGATGATAAAGTGGAATAGGACTTTTTTTATCGAGTTGTAATTTCTCCATTTTCACTCTTACTCCTTCCGATCAAAGAAGGTGGAAATGATTGAAGCCCCTCACCTACCAATGGACGAACCCAGTCATTATATTTATCAAAATCATAAAACTTTTTTGGAAGTCTACGTTCTCCACCCTTAGCAACCTTCTCTAAAGGAACACAGGAAAGAAAGAAACTATATGTTTTACCTTCGCCACGAATAATTGAGATCATAACGCCTGATTCGTCCCTGAATACAAGCTCGGCAGCCTTCATTCCAACTTCATATGCTTCTTTTTGGTCTTGCAATGAAATATAAGCTTGAGAACTCCTTTGATGCATTCCTAATATTTCACTTCTACTTTTCAACCCTAATTCTCTTTGAATGATTTCTGCAAGGTGAGATGAAACCCCTCCCAACACTTTGCGACCATTAAATTTTCCAATGGTAATATTTGAACCACCATCTAAAATTATTCCTTCACTAATAACAATTGTAGCATATCCGTTCTGTTGAATAACCCCACTTATATCTTTAAGTATGCCTTCAACTGTTATAGGAATTTCTGGAACATAAATTTTATGGGGACCGTCTGTGCTTCTTTCTTTTAATAAACCGCTAGATGCAGCTAGCCAGCCTACATTTCTACCCATCGTTTCAATTAATCTTACTTGTTCAAAATTTTGCATCGATTCCAAATCGATACTTATATCTCTAACAGCATGTGATATATAACGTGCAGCACTTCCAAACCCTGGCGCATGATCTGTCTCTGCCATATCATTATCCACTGTCTTAGGAATTCCTATCACTTGCAAAGGATAGTGTAGCTTTTGAGCAGTTTGATGAATTTTATTAAGTGTCCACATCGTTCCATTACCACCCGAAAAAACGAGTGTATTGATACCACTTTTTTTAAGATTACTTATTATTTTAGTAAAATCATCTTCTTTCAAATGATACCTGCCAGAACCGAGGTAGGCACCTGGAATATTTTTGAATTTATTCGCTTCTGCTAATATTTTGCTATCCATTAAAAAAATGTTATTTTCTACTAACCCTTGAAAACCACTAATGACACCATAAATTTTGGAATCTTTAATTGTATTAAGAAACCCAACTAAGCTTGCATTTAAAACTGAAGTAGGTCCTCCAGCCTGTCCTATTGCTATACTTTTCAAATTCCTCACCCATTCATAATATTTATATGACTTAAAACTATGGCAATAATGTTAAATCAATCGTATCGTTCCTAGTTTTATATATATATTGAAAACAGAACTACTATCACTTTATAGAGCCCGCAGTAACACCAGCAATAAAATATTTTTGTAAAAACAAATATGTAAGAACCATTGGTGCAGACACTATAATAACCCCTGAAAATAGCATAGGATAATTGGTAAGATATTCTCCTTGAAACTCAAGTAATGCTAATGGCAAAGTTTTTTTATCATCTGCTGTTATAAACAGAAGTGGATACAGTAAATCATTCCAGTGCATCACCAATAAGAAAATTGCTGTAGCTGAGATAGAAGGCAAAGACAATGGTACGACTATTTTTCGATAGATTAGCCAATTGTTTGCTCCATCTATCGTACACGCTTCAAAAAGTTCACTTGGTAAGGTCTTCATAAAACTTGTCAAAATAAAGACAGCAACCGGTAGAGTAACAGCTATGTTTACAATCATCAATCCTATTAAGCTATTCGTTAAGCCTAGATTATAAACTAGATTATAAAGTGGAATCATGTTTACTTGTGCTGGTACCATCATCCCGATTGCAAAGAAAGAAAAAATTACTCCTCCTACCCACCCTCTCATTCTAGTTATTGCAAATGCGACTAGACTTGCAAAAAATATAGTTAGAAAAACTGAGACAAGTGTAACAATCACGCTGTTGGAAAAATAAGTTGCCATGTTTTGATCTTTGAAAAGGGATATGTAATTCCCGAAATCAAAAAATCCAGGCAACCCCAAAGGGTTTTCGTACATCTGAGCAGTTGACTTAAAAGTGGTTAGAAAAATCATTGCTACTGGTACTACTACTATCAAAACAAAAATAGTTAGCAAGATAATCTTTATTGTTTTGGACGCCATTTTGACATGCTCCTTTCTTAGTACTTCACTCGATTAGAATTAAGCATTTTAAATTGCAAAGTGGTAATGATAGCAATGATGATCATAAAAACAACGGATTGTGCAGATGCATAACCAAATTCAAAATTTCTAAAAGCTGTACTATAAATCAAAGTGGCTAAAATCTCAGTAGAATAGTTTGGCCCTCCCCTTGTCATTGCAAAAATAAGGTCAAATGCTTTAAACGATTGAATCGTTGTATATGCAACAACAATCGTTGCCGCAGGGGCAACCAATGGCCACGTTATCTTTCTGAACGTTTGCCAACGATTTGCGCCTTCTACTTCTGCTGCTTCATATAACTCTCTAGGAATACCCTGTAATCCAGCAACAAATATTATTAACATTTGTCCGGTATGGAACCAAACCTGAACAATTGCTATCGAATATATTGCAATGTCAGCATCTCCAAGCCAATTTTGACTTAAAAAGTCGATATTAAATCGAGTAAGTAATGTATTTATCAATCCTAATGAAGGATCATACATATAGGACCAAATAAATGCTACCGATACTGAAGATAAAATAGTTGGGAAAAAGTATATTGCTCTTAACAGAACATTACTTCTTGTATTTTTCACTAAAAACAATGCGAAGATTAATGAGAATAATGTTTGAAAAATAACAACAAAAAACATAAATTTCATATTATTCCCTAGTGCTTTTTGAAAAATAAAATCATTAGTAAAGATGTTCACAAAATTATCTATTCCTACAAAATTAAAGTCTGGAGTTAAACCATCCCAATCTGTTACTGAGTAAAATATTGCACTTAGCGTTGGAAAGATAAAAAAAGTAACGTAAAGAATTAAGCCTGGTATTAAGAATAGGAATAGCCACTTACTTGGTTTCATAAGTTCCTCCAATCTTAAATTAAAGAAGGAGACACTAGATCTCCTTCTACTAATCTATTAGTTAATATTTTGGTCGACGATTTTTTGAGCTTCTTCTGCAGCTTTTTGCGGGTCAGTACCACTAATAACTGCCTGTATAGATCCGGTAGAAGCATTCATAATATCAGGTTTTGAGAATAGATAACGTGGTTGGAATCGTGTGTTTTTTTCCATCCAAACCGCAGTATCCTTTAGCTCCTCAGAATTATATTCAACTCCATTTACAGTTAAATGTTGTCCAGTTCCATTTGCATAAACCGTTGCATTTTCGGGATTACTTAGGAACTCAATGAATTTCTTTGCTTCTTCTTGTTTACTAGAATTTGCATTAACACCTAACATAAATGTAGTTGTGTGAATCCCTTCCCAGACAGCTTCTGATGCAGAAACTGTAATTGGTGCAAGTAAATTCAGTTTTAAATCTGGGTTTTGGTCCTTAATACTTGCCATTGCATATGATCCGGTTGCAAGCATCGCAGCCTTTTCCTGAGCTACTAAAGCAATTGCACCATCATGATTTGTTCCAATTGAATCTTTTTGGAAATATCCTTTATCATTTAATTCTTTGAATTGCTCCAGTGTTTTTACCCACCATTCATCTGTTAACTTCGCTTCGCCATTTTCTACTTTTTCAACAATATCTTCATCTGGTGCATTGTTCATCATCATACTGTTCATAAATTGACCTGCCCCAATGTCTGCCCCAGGGAATGCTATCGGAATATAACCATTTTCTTTTAATGTTTCACAAAGTTCTAAAAACCCTTCCCAATCTTCTGGTGGCGTTAGTCCTAACTCATCAAATATACCCTCATTATAAATTGGTTGATTGTATACTAGTTGCAGTGGTAACGCGAGTTGTTTATCTTCGTATTGTCCAGCCAGGATGAGATTCTCATTAAAATTATCAACGAATGGTTCACCCGTTAAATCCGCAAACAATTTTGCACGGTTGATGACTTCAAATTGAGAGCCTGGGAATGCAGCAAACACATCCCCTGTACTACCATCTCTTAATAATGTCTGAGCTGTTGATTGATATTGTTCGGATGGATATACTGTCATATCAACTGTAATATTAGGATTCTCACTTTCAAATTTTGTTATAAGCTCTTTAAATACCTCGGTATCTTCTCCTCTCCAATGGATGAAGCTAATTTTTTTAGTTGAGTTATCACTCGAAACAGAAACTGAATCTGAACTTCCAGAAGTACAACCCATAAGCGCCAAAGACATCAATAAGACCGTTGCGATTTTTCCAATAGAATACGTTTTCATTATTATCCCCCTAATAAATTTATTGAAAAACAAAAGTAATTACGATACTACCTTTAGTTATAACATCACTACCTTTAAATACGTATTTAGACACAAACTGCCAAACATTTAGTATGCATACGATGAAAGCGTTTTCTTTTTTATATCTTAACACATTTTTTTGATTATTCAATATATTTTATTATTTTATTTTACTAGGTGTATTGTGCCTTCCCCTGTCAAACCATTAATTAGGTTAGTAACCGCTATATCAGCCATTGCCGTTCTCGTTTTAACGCTAGCGCTTCCTATATGAGGTAGTAAAATAACATTCGGTAGAGTAAGGAGCGAATGATTTAAGTCTATAGGTTCTTTTTCAATTACGTCCAAACCTGCCCCCCATATCTTTTTGCTTTTTAATGCCTCATAAAGTGCTTGTTCATCAACAATCCCTCCACGTGCAGTGTTTATAAGAATTGCAGATTCCTTCATAAGCCCTAGTTGTTCTTTTCCTATTAGATGTTCAGTTTCTTTTGTATAAGGTGTCATCACACAAACAAAATCTGATTCCTTTAGTAACGTCTCCAAATCTGTGTATATAATGTTCAATTCTTTCTCAACATCATATTTCCGTGATCTATTGTAATATAATGTCTTCATAGAAAAACCTTGAGCTCTTCTTGCAACAGCTTCGCCAATGTTTCCTAGACCAATAATACCAAGGGTCGCACCGAAAATATCTTGACCAGTTAACATCATAAGGGACCAGGTTTTCCAATTTCCATCACGTAAATAATTAGAAGATTCAACGAGTCTTCTTGCAGTTGCCATTAATAGGGCAAACGTTAAGTCTGCTGTTGTCTCGGTTAATACACCTGGAGTATTCGTCACCATAATATTTCGTTCATTTGCTGCTTCCATATCAATGTTGTTATACCCAACTGCCATATTGCTAATTATTTTAAGTTTCTTGGATTTACTAATTAAATGCGAATCTATGTTATCTGTTAATAAACATAAAAGTCCATCTATATCCTCAACTTCTTTCTCCAACGTATGTCTCGGAACTGGTTGGTCCTCTTTATCCCACATCCTAATTGAAAAAGAAGCCGATAGCTTAGTTAATACCTCTTCAGGAAGCTTTCGAGTAATATATAATTTTCTCATTTTCTCCTCCATTATTCTATTGTTAAAACCGAGTACATCTTATCTCGTTTCTACAATTTCTTTTTTTAGCAGGACGATTTTGATAGATTGAAATTTTATAGATCACTAGCCTTCACCTGGTCTGAAAAGATTTGGACATTTGTATGCCCTTGTAAGAGACTAATTGGATAATCTAGCCTTTTTTCACCCTTTACTGCTTCTCTTAAAGCTGTTTTTTGCCACTCCCCTCCATTACAATATAAACGTATTCGCTTTGATCCCATGATGTCTTTCATTCCTAAGGTGACAGCCATAGGGGGGAACTCAGCAAAATGGCCTCCATTAGCTCTAATACTATTCATCACAATTGTTTCAGGAGAAAGACATACAATTCTCGTTTTCGAGTTCAAAAACTCATCTAAGGATACTTGATGAAATCGAGAAATGATTGGTTCATTAAAGGCAATATGACCGTGAACCCCAATCCCACCATAACAAGTATCAATTCCACCAAGTCGTTGGATTTTTTCACTTATTAGATCAATATTATAAATATCAGGAAACATCATTTGGTCAGAAGGGATTCGTAGTTCTTTATCAATGGAAGCAAAAAAACTTTCCATAAATCCTAAAAAGCTTAATGGGTTTTCTTTTGATATAGGTCTACCTTCCCAATCTAAATACTCATCCATATTAAAGGTATAAACATTTTTCCAGGAGATTCTTTCTTGGTTTGTTATTTCTGCTAATAATGGGTATTGACTAATGGGCCCGACAGGTAAAATCAATTTGGTCATTCGATTTTTTTCATTGTTTTCTTTTATTTCATCAGCGATAGATCTTGCAAAATGAAAATTTAATTCTTCTTTATCCAAATAAACTAATTTGATTTTTTGGTCTTTTTCAAGGCTACTATGATTACTCATATCATCTCTCCCTTAAAAAATATTTATTTCCCAACGGTTTGAGCCATTTTATGCGATTGACATACCGCACCATAGACGACTCTATTTATTTCATTCCTTATTAAATCAACTACCAGGAATGCGTTATCTATAGTTTTAAAATTTTCCGCATCGTTTCTCCAAAAATATTTTGTTGTGTTTTTAAAGGGATATTGTTCAGTGTCAGAATTCTTTTGTAATCATTTAGTGAGTCCTCTACATCATTGAAATGAACATCTGAACCAAATACAACTTTCTCATACGCTTCTTCCCAATAAAATAATTCGTTAAAAAAATGAGGAGCTTTTCGATTTCTCCATCCATTAGGGGAACCACTTAAATCAACATAAACATTCTCATGGAAACGTGTCATCTGAGCGGCTTCTTCATGCCAAGGCATACCCAAATGAGCAATTATAATAACAAGATCAGGGAAAGTACGAGCAACTCGATCCAACATTTCAGGTCTCATTCTAGCGGCGGAAACATTATCTTGTTTATCATTAAAGGTTTTCAGGATAAATCCTGTATGAAAAAGAATAGGCAACCCTAATGCTTCAGCCCTTGCATAGATTTCATCAAATTCCTCATCATCATAATTTTTTAACGCTCTAGTCGTTTTGATCCCTGTAAAACCTTGACTATATAATTCTTCCACTTTTTGAACCTTATCTACTCCCAATCTAATGTTTCCAAAACCAATGATTCGATCTTGGTAGCGATCCATGGAACGTAAGACATCATCATTGGTTGGTGATAAATCTCCCAACCAATTTGCAGAAGGAAGTCCAAGTCCACTTACACAAGCGTAATCAATTTTCAATCGATCCATAGTGTCAATTAATTGCTTATCATAATGAGGAACATTCAATAGATGGTGATGCATATCAATCACTACTGGATTTTTTTCCCCCATAAAAACAATCCCTTTCAAAAAATTCATGAACTAGTCTTGAAGTAATTATTTTATTAACTCAAACGTTCTGTTTGAATTAATTTTAACCGTTGAATCTGATCTAACTGCTTCTTCTGCAGCTAAACTAATCAATTGACTCCATATAGCTTCTTCGCCACTAGTTTTCGATGCTTCACCTGTTCGAATAGAATGCACAAAGGCTAGTTGTTGCTCAACTTCACCTGGATGATCATATCCTCCAGCAGCATAGCCTTCAGATTGTAAATTATAATAATTGATGCTTTTTTTCTTAGTCGTTTCTACTACTATTTTTTCTTCTATACTACAATATTCAATAGATCCCTGATCTCCTATCACGCCAAATTCTAATTTATGCTTGTGATAAAATAAACACAGTCCTAAGTTAGCGTGAATTCCATTTTCATATTCAACATTAACCCAAGATCGATCCAAAACATTATAGTCTTTATAAATAGTATCATTGCTTCCAACTGCTTTTACCTTAACTGGTATTGACCCACTAACTAAATTGAATAAATCAAAGTGATGGCAATTTTTCTCCAATAATGAACCACCACTCATTTTCTGGTTATGTCTCCACTCTCCCACACCTGGACGGAAAGGTGGTCGAAACTCATGGCACCAAATCATCTTAACATTACCTATAATTCCTTGGTTAACGATCGAATGTATATCATTTACTAATGGTGAATACCTTAATTCCATTCCTATATGCAATATCTTATTTGCTTTGTTAGCACTTTCGATCATAAGATTCCACTCGTCAACTGTGGGTGCCATAGGTTTTTCACATAAAACATGGATGTCAGCATCGAACGCAGCTAAAACAATGTCAGTATGTTGATGATTCGGTGTGGCTACAATTACAGCATCTATCTTATGATGTTGTATTAAATCCTCAAAACGAGCATACGATTTGGCATTTGGAAGCAGTTTACTCGCTGCTTTTCTCGACATAGCATCATTGTCGGCGAATGCAACAAACTCTATTTCTCCTGTTTCTTCAGCCGCGCGTATTAAAGATTTTGCTCGATTACCAACACCAACTATACCGAATTTTAATTTACCCATTTTTCACCTCCAATAAAGGATCTGAACAATACAAATTTGACGCCACCGTTGAATTCCATGAATTGCATACTCATACGAATAAGTTCAAAATCTGAACACCAACAAAAACATTAAAAAATTTAAATTTAATACCGATCCACTGCACACTAAAGAAGGAACGGCTTAAGGTATATATCTCTTTAAAACAGTTGAAATTTAAATTTGCATTTCTTTTTTTCTTAATAAATCTTCAATTAAAACAGCTTTTCCTTGTTTCAGTGATTCTTCTGCTGCTATTCCAACAACAACAGACCAGAATCCTTCTTCTATTGAAGGCGTGGGTGTATTTGCTCCATCAATATTATCAACAAAATGTACATGCTCGTAGTAAGTACCCCCACCATGACCACTTTCCTCAATGTACGCAGGATAACATGGAGTAGTAATTTTTGATGGCTTATTTTCACCTCGTAAAATTTCCAAATGGTTTCTCGGTCGTTTGGCAGAAAGAAAATCTTCATTTTCTGATGCTTTCAAACGCCCCTTGTCTCCGCAAATTACCAATTCCTCATAAAACATTGGAGAAAACATACATAAATTAAAGTTGGCACTTATTCCGTTATCATACAAGACAGTAACAAACGCATTATCGATAATGTCTGATTTTTCACCATCATATTCGAAATCAGCAAAATTAACTGCCATACTTCCGCTTGCATAAACTTTAACTGGTTTGGCTTGTGCAAATAAATTCATTAAATCAAAATAGTGACAGCATTTCTCTACTAACGTACCTCCTGAATATTTTGAAAATTTATTCCACTGCTTTACCTTATCTAAAAATGGAACTCTATGTTCCATAATACTAATCGTCTTAATATCCCCAAGAGATTTTCGTTCAAGAGCTTCATGGATTGCTTCGTCATAGATCGCTTTATATCGATACTGTAAACCTATTTGAAAGATCGACTTGTAATCTTTTGCAATTTGAACAACTTCGTAAGCATCTTCAAGATTTGTCGTCATTGGCTTCTCCAGCATAATATGTTTGCCGGATTTAATAGCTTCTCTAACAATATCAATGTGTGTATAGTTTGGCGTACAAATAATCAGACCATCAACATCTGTGTCATTACAAGCATCCGTCAGTGTTTCATATTCCACAAGGTTACTTTCAGGAGAAATACTAGCAAATTGTTTTTTGACCTGATCTATACTCTTAGGATTGGGATCATATACTCCATGAATTGTTGCTCTTCCTTCTAACATCGTAACCCTCATATGTTCAATCCCCATATTGCCACAACCGATTATATTAAAACGGTATTTGGGCTGCTCTGAGTTAGTAAGATACCGATCACTATCTGGCAAATAATCAAATTTCGGATTATTCGAAATATATTTTGTTTTTAATTCTTTAGTCATTTTTTTCTCCTGTCCAAAATAGATTTTTGACACAATATTAGTAACTTAGATAGGAACATTACTATCTTTTAAATTGATAAGAATGCGCTTACAATATTACTTAATTAATAACAGTAGCATTTTAGAGCCTTAATATCTTTTTTATTTCTGATATAAGCACCCTCTTTGTTAATTATCTTCTTTCCTATACATGTGACCAATAAATTGAACCCCTTTTCATCTCTAAAGATTCAATACTATGATTCTTTCTTCTGTCATTTCCTCTATAGCATATTTTGGACCTTCTTTACCAGTTCCACTTTGTTTCACACCACCATAAGGCATTTGATCTACGCGATAACCAGAAGTATCATTTATAATTAAACCACCAACTTCAATTAAATTCGCCGCTTTCATGGCGAACGCTAAGCTATTAGTAAAGAGTCCTGCTTGCAGTCCGAAATCAGAATCATTCACCCGATCGATTACTTCATCTTCATCGCTATAAGTATCAACAGTAACTACTGGACCAAATATTTCTTGCCGACAAATATTCATATCATCGGTAACATTAGAAAGAATTGTTGGTTTATAAAAAACACCCTCACGGTATCCACCAGTTTCAACTTTTGCTCCTTGAGAAACAGCTTCATTAACCCATTGTTCTACTCTAATAGCTTCTTTTTCTGATATCATAGGTCCAATATTGGTAGAGGGGTCTTTTGGATCGCCGACTACAAGCGAGTTTGTTACCGCTTTCATCTTATTCATAAATTCTTCAAAAATATTTTTATGAATATAGACGCGTTGAACAGAAATACACACTTGACCCGCATTATTGAAACTTTTTTGAGCTGTCAGTGTTGCTGCTTGTTCAATATTTGCGTCCTTATGGACAATTGTTGCTGAATTACTACCTAGCTCTAATGCTACTTTTCTTAGTCCAGCTTTTTCGCGAATGAGCTTTCCTACACTTGGACTGCCTGTAAATGTATACATATTAACATCTTGATTTTTTAACAACCATTCTCCAGTTTCAGAGCCATTACCAGTAACGAGATTTAATCTTCCCGACGGCAAGCCTACCTCTTCAAAGATTTCCGTCAGAATAATGGCAGAAACTGAAGTAACTTTTGCTGGTTTTAATACAACACTATTTCCTGCTGCAAGCGCCGGACCAACTTTATGACATATTAAGTTTAAAGGAACATTAAATGGTGTTATTGCCGCAACAACTCCAACAGGGACACGTTTGGTAAAAGCTTGACGGTTTTCTGAACCCGGCGCTGCCTCTACTGGAATTCCCTGGCCATGGATGCGCTTAGATTCTTCTGCCGAAATCTCTAGTGTTTGAGCAGCCCTTTCGACTTCTCCTATTGCTTCGGCTATTGGCTTTCCAACCTCTTCAGCAAGAATTTCTCCAATTTCCTGTTTACGCTTTATTAGCTCTTCAGCCACTCTTTTTAAAATTTCATAACGAGCGTAAGGAGGAAACACTGTTTTTAAGGAATCTTTTGCAGCTTTTACTGCGTCAGTAACGTCCTGTTCATTTGCGTAAGAAGCTCTAGCTATAACTTCATTGTTATACTTATTTAGTACATCAAAAGTATTGGCCTTCTCTCGCCATTCTCCGTTAATAAACAAACCATACGTTGGCGTTTTAACTGTCGTTCCCAATATCCATCCACTCCTTAAGATTATATCGTTACTACCTTTTTACTTTCAATTAGTGCACTTGCTCTACCGTTACTACCGAAAACTCTAATCTTCTCTTGGACCTTTTTTTTCATTTTCTCTTTGCCAGAACCTAGTGTATCTGCAAGGACAATGTTATCAATATTATTATGAAATGCGTCTTGAACACCTCTTGTAAATGCTTGACGGAGTTCAGTATCTACGTTAATTTTTGCCACACCTAAAGCAATGGCACGCTGTACTTGCTCATCTGGAACATCTGATCCACCATGTAAAACAATCGGTCTATCTACAGCGTCTGAGATTTCCTTTAAACGTTCAAAACGTAGGTTAGGTGTTTCCTGGTAGATCCCATGGGCAGTTCCAATCGATACCGCCAAATAGTCGACATCAGTCGCTTCTACAAAAGCAATGGCCTCTTCTGTAGTTGTGATAAGTGCATCTTTCTCATCAACTGTAATATCGTCTTCGGTCCCTCCTATCTTACCAATTTCTCCTTCACTACCAATGCCTAAAGCTCTAGCAACTGCCACAACCTGCTTTGTGATAGCAATATTTTCGGCAAAAGTTAGAGATGAGCCATCAAACATGACCGATTGAAAACCTAGTTGAATTGCTTCCATCGTTTGATTAAATTGACGACTGTGATCAAGATGAATAGCGATGGGGATTGTACTATTTTTTTCTAATGAATCAATAAGTACTTTCATCGGCGCTAACCCAATCGTATTAATTACCTTTTGACCGACTTGAATCATAATTGGTGATTGCTCTTCCTCAGCTGCTTCAATTATAGCCTGAATAGTTTCAGCGTTATGAGCGCTAAATGCTCCCACCCCATATCCGTATTGACGAGCATGATCAAGCATTTCTTTCCCACTAATAAATGGCATAATTATATCTCCTCTCTATTTTAAAACAAAATATTTTTTATTCACTCTCTAATTCTATTAAATTAACGAAATTCCCTCGAACCAGTGTAACCTTAAGCCTCCTTTCAATTTATGAATACGGTGGTTTCAATGCTGAGTTGACGTCCAAGTTCAATTAACTCTTCTACTACATCATCATAAACAATTGCATAATGTGGTTCAAAACCCTCCTCCATCAATTTATATAATGTTTCATTTACTACTGTTTCTAATTTCACTTCAACCGATGTTCCATTAAAGCGTTGAGGTGTGTCTAAGGCTTGGCCACGCATAACAAGTAATCGATATCCATCAGCCTTTGTATAACCTAACCTAAACAACGTTACTGGACCGGGTTTTAATCCGAACTCCATAGTAAATCCTAGTTTTCTATTCGGATGAACACCAACTTTAGCTCCAGTTTCAGGGTGAGCTAATGAGTAAGCTCCTGCGCCACAGTGCCAGAATACAGCAGAGTTACTGGCTTCATTTATATGCACCATATCACCAAGGTATGGTGCACTTCCATGGGATAACTCCCTAAGAATGAACATCGAAATAGATCCGTGAATATCAGACTCACAAGATGAAACAATCCCATCCTCTGTAAATTGAGATAATGTTGAACACGCGGCCGCACCAAGCTCATTGAAAAAGTCAGGCCAGCATCTAACTGCAATTGCAGTAATCCCCTCTTGTTCAATCATTTCTTTAACATAAGTAGAAAATTGAGCGAATTTCTTCACAGTTTCATCACTTCTATTTAATCCGATTACCTGCTTCTCAGCACGTTCTATCATCCCTTCCCACCTTGAACGAGGTAGTTTAACACATTCTTCAAAAGCATTCTGAAGGTCGAAGTAAGAAACAGTAGGACCTAATTTTTTATGTAATAATTCGTCATTAGTATCCGAAAAGAAAAAACCCGGTGGATGCTTTCCTATAACACCAATTTTCAAGAGTTGTAATTTCTGAACGACCTGATGTACAGATAATTTTACCTTTATAGTATTTTGAACTTGAGCTTCAGGTGCATTACCAAAGACAAATGAATATGAGTGATTTTCAGAGCGAAGAGTATGACTAGTACTGTTTCCGCCTGTCAATGAGTTTAATCTTAACCTTCCCCCAACGCTTGGCTCTCTTACCGACCAAACGACTACAGGTGCTTTTACTCTACTAATGACAGATAGAATAAATTCTCCGTCTGCAAACGTTACACTCTGATAAATAGTTGTTACGATGGAATCACAATCCACAGTTGATAAAAAAGCTTCCAACTCTTCAGGTGAAGTAATGATATTTTCAGGTTCTACAACTTCCTTTACGATACTATTAAGAAATGAAGAACTCTCTTCTCTTTTTTCCTCTCCTGCTACTAAGTCAAATGTTTTTCTTCCTATTGGCAAATAAAGTACTTTCGTTTCTAACAAATCGGTCACCCCCCGTTTTTTGAATATTGTCACTACTTAGACAATAACATACATAGTGATGTTTTAAAATACATAACTACCTTTTAATTCTCACATCATCCTCTTTCATCTAAATTCAGTGAAGGTGCTTATTAGAAAAAATATTATTTATATATTACACTTATATTTGGACCAATTATTCCAGCCTTGGCTCCCATCGACATGAATCTTTCATTTTCAGGATGTGACAGTAACCATTTGTTTCTCATAAATAAAAACTTATCATGACCTTTCTCTTCTTCTAATAGAGGTGTATTGGTACCTAATGGCAAAATTACAACACATTTAAAACCAGTATCTGATACCTTGCATGGAGCTAAGTGCAACGTTGTTTGAAACATCTCAATTGCTGTTCCTTTTGGAACAAAAAAGCATTCTAACTCATCAACTGAATATTTTTCGCTTTCAATGTCATTGACATGCCCCAACATTAATACGAAATCTGTAATGGCTACATTGATTTCACTTCCCTTATGATATTCTAATCCATTCAGGCTTGAATTTTTCCCATTACAATAACCGATTTGTATGCTCATTCCTCCGAAATGTAATTTTTCCACTGATGGTTTAAATATCCCTGCTTCCAACGACTCAACAGATGGAACATACTCATTCCCGTCGGTTGGAATTTTTGTTTCCTCCATCAATTTTTCTACCTCAACGAAATCAGAATTATCAAGTACTCTTCCATATCTCATAAATGATTTTTCTCCAACATCTGCTAAAGTAAGTCCCGGATTAAGCTGTTTCAATAAGTCAAGCACGTAAATCCCCCTTTAAGTTGTAAGTGGTTAAAAAGACATCGTCTAGGTCATTCACTATAAATTGTAGAAATAAATAAAGCTTTTCCTATCAACTTAAATTAGAGAACTATGTTAATTTCAACATGAAAAAGATAAAAGAGTGAATATCAAATCAAAAGATACATATTACCAAGCCTTTTCTTAATATAAGTGGGATGTTCACTAGATTTAGAAAATTCTAGCGTTCTTGCGGTTTGGTGTAATATTATTTTAAATATTCTAATAAATCAATACTTTCTTTAGCTTAAATAAAACGTTCTCATTTTTTAGCCCATCGTATCAAAATATGATCCATTTGAATAATGCATTCATAGTCATTTACTTAATTCGTAGTTCACTATCCCGATCAAAGAAATGTCCTCTTTCTAAATTAAACGATAGGTCAATATCATTCCCTGGTTGAACGGGGTTACTAGAGTCTAAACGAGCCACAAAATCTTGTCCTTGGATGGTAGAGTACACCATTAATTCAGCTCCCGTAAGTTCAGATACATCTACTTTCAAGTTTAAAGTCTGGTGCCCATCTGAAGCTTCATTGCTAATATGTTCCGGTCGAATACCTAAAATTAATTCTTTTCCATCATATCCTTGATTTTTTAAATACGATAGATGTGATTCTGGAACTTTTAGTGAAGTATTCCCAATTACGAACATGCCATAAACCAATTTTCCTTTGAAGAAATTCATAGAAGGTGAACCTATGAATCCTCCTACAAAAACGTTATCAGGTTTATCATATACTTCTTTAGGTGTGCCAATTTGTAAGACTAGTCCGTCTTTCATAATGACAATACGAGTAGCCATTGTCATTGCCTCAGTTTGATCATGTGTAACATAAATCGTTGTTGTCTTAAGACGTTGATGTAATTTTGCTATTTCAGCACGCATTTGTACACGTAACTTGGAATCAAGATTTGATAAAGGTTCATCCATTAAAAATAGTTTTGCATCTCGAACGATAGCTCTTCCAAGCGCTACACGTTGACGTTGACCGCCTGATAATGCTTTCGGTTTACGATTCAAGTAAGCTTCTAAACCTAATATTTCTGCAGCGTTTTGTACACGTTCTTTTATTTCTTCCTTCGGAAATTTACGTAATTTTAATCCAAACGCCATATTTTCATATACAGTCATATGCGGGTATAATGCATAGTTTTGGAAAACCATTGCAATATCCCGTTCTTTTGGTGCCACATCGTTCATTCTCTTACCATCAATATAGAAATCTCCTGAAGAAATATCTTCCAGACCTGCAATCATGCGTAATGTAGTAGACTTCCCACAACCTGAAGGGCCAACAAAGACAATAAATTCTTTGTCTTCAACTTCTAAATTGAAATTCGAGACAGCTGAGACACTCTTATCATAAACTTTTGATATATTTTCTAATACTAGATTCGCCATTTTATCCACTACCTTTACATATATTTTGAATACGCCATGTTTTTCATCTGTTAGAACAAGTAGATTGACTTTTTCACACCTAGTTAGATTCCTCCTTTCCTTTTATTTTATTTCATTTCATTTCATTTCAGAAAATTATTAAACCCTCAACTACTGATTGGGTGACCCAACCTACAAATTATTAAAACATAAATTTATTAAATATTCAATATATTTTAGTCAGTAATATCCTTAATACTCACACCTTAAAGTATACAGAGGAGAATATTTTGATATGCGATATAGAGAAATTAGTAGAAATAAGGAAGATAGAAACCCAAAATAAATTATCTTCTATAAAATTTTTTTAAAATAAAAGAGATTTTCCTCTATTTTGTCAAAATTTATTCTTACAAATAAGGAAGTATCTTTTTGAAGGGAAATGAATTCTTAATTACAATACCAGATAATCGATACTCAGATCTTCTTTGTAAAACACAAGGTTGAATCTTAATTTGACTTGGTAGACACAATCCAAAATAGCTTAGGTAATTCATGGCTTAATTAAAACTACAGATTCTTTTTTGAATGGCGAAGAGTAATCAAAATGACAATATAGATTTGGCTTGCAACAGTGTTTAAGGTTAAGGAAATACAGAATAATGTAAGCATCTTGAGAATGTATTTATACTAGTGGTATTATTAATAGGAGCATACAAATAAGGGGGCATTAATTCTATGTTACATGAAGCTGATTTAAAAAGTTTTAATACAAGGTTAAACTCAATTTCAAATGAAGTAAAAAAGCTCGTTCCTACAAAGACAAATACTGATACTTTTAAAAGGATTACAGAAAACCTCGCTGCAGTGGCAACGGTTGTTACTGATACTGATTTCGAGGATGCAAGCTATATCAACGACAAATTAGTAGCAATTGAAAAGGATTTACCTTAATTCCTGAATTTAAATTTGAATACGTATACACTAAACTCAGTCGCTTCAACGTGGAACTGAGTTTTTTAATGTTTAAATATAGTAATAAGTTGCAATTCTCTAGGTGATTTAAAGGGCAGCTCCCTATGGATCGTGGCAATGCCACCGGACAGCTAATGTTCCATCTCTTTGCGGCATTTGCTGAGTTTGAACGAAATCTTATTCAAGAACGTTCTGCTGCAGGAAGAGTGGCAGCTAAAGCACGGGGGCGACTTGGTGGACGTCCTGAGAAATGCGGAGTGAAAGATATTGAAATGATGAAGAATCTTATTGATGGGGGTACTCCCATCAAAGATGTGGCAGATAGATGGGGTGTTTCTCGAACAACCATTTATCGCTATTTGGAACGTAAGTGATTTGAAACATAAGAATAAAACTTTATAAATTAATAGATAGTATAAAGAAGAAGAAATTTCAGTAAATTATATTTAAGATATAAATTTAGACATTCCACTAAATAACAGTAAACGATGAATTAATGAATCTTTCAATTATTGAGCAACACAATCAACTATTTTAGATTAGTTGCTACATTCACATTACACTCTTAACTTATTTTTATCATAGCTGTGCGTCTTGTATTTAATAGAAGAACTTCTGACTCCTATCAAGATCTATCTGTAATGACGACCAACCATTTAATATTAGGTAAGACAATCCTCTATTAATAAGAAGAAGAAACAAAACACAGATTCTTAAATGAATCCAAACCATAATACAATCGCTGGATAAACCCAAAAGCAAAGAGCACTTCACCTTAATTGGTTGAAGTGCTCTTTTTTTCGCGAAAATATAAGCGTTCTGGTTTGAATATAAGACTCAAATCTAATTCTCAAGTAGTTTAATAACAGTTCGGATTAATAGGTTTGAATCCTAAAAACAATCCCCAATCGCTTCGCATTTGTCCAGTTTTCGAAGTCTCGAAGTGGAAGCCACTTAGTGCTTTCTGCCATGTCAATCATTTGGTCTGACTCGACAGCAAATAACTCATGTGAGTGCATAGGGTCCCTAACTGTCCATTTTCGATCGTATCATTTGCCATAGCAAGTGCTAATTCAACAATCGACATGCTGTTAATACTGATTTCTCCGTTCTCTAATTGAAAAGGCAATCCCTCTGCCAGCATTATATTTGCGTTATACAATTCGTCTGCTTTCGCTTCAATGGCCCCTTTGCCGCCTGTTAAGACATAGTAATGGATTCCGTTGTCTTGGGTGAGTTCTACTAATTGAATTGTGTGGTTGGTCATGTAGATTCCAGCAGTGTCCAGAAATTCTCCAGTCATGTTGGTGATGCGAGCGTCTGCATTGTAAAAGCGCTGAACAATGCTGCCGGCACTCATCCCAGACAAGGTATAGATTGTTGGGTCATCGTTATAACTGTCTTCAAACGCTGCATACCCCAAATTTTCTCGTACCGAATTATACATCAAGACCGTGTTCGGTGTTGGTACCATTTGGACAAATGTTTGTTGAAGTTTCTGCTTTTCTTGAGGCATAAATGTACCCATTGGATAGACGCCCTGGTAATCGACAACTTTTTGATATTCAGACCTTTCATTTTCAAAAATCTTGCTCTCTCTAATCATTTCATCCCCTGCTCTCAGTTAGTTTTCAGTTCAATCATGTGCAATTTATAATTAAAAGTTTCTTGCTCTCTTCGCTGCTTCATTAGCCTCATGTTGCTTTGCATTTGCTCTGTTGATTTTTTCTTGAAGATGAAGTTTGCTATTATATTGAGCCTGTTCAATTGCGCGCCTCTTGGCAAAGTCAGCTTCTTCTTGTCTTTTTCTGGCCTGCCATCTTGCCTCATCCTGTAATCTTTGCTTATTGGCGAAGTCAGCTTCTTCTTGCTTTTTTTGAGCCAGCCGTTGTGCGTCAGCTTGTAATCTTTGCTTATTGGCAAAGTCAACTTCTTCTTTTCTTTTGTGTGCTTGCCGTTGGGTGTCAGCTTGTAGTTTTTGCTTATTGGCGAAGTCTTCTTCTTGCCTCATGTGTGCCTGCCATTGTGTAGTAGCTTGCAATTTTTGCTTATTGGCAAAGTCAGTTTCCTCTTGGCTTTTCTGAGCCTGCCGTTGTGGGGTAGCTTGGAATCCTTGCATAGTATTTGAATTTCTAGTACTAGATTTACTGAGCTTGTTTTTATAGACCCTGTTCTTTTTGAACGAATATGTTATAAGCCAAATTTTATCGGCAATTCGTGAATTTAAAAGTCTATGTTGTAAACTATCTAGCCTGTTTACAATCCATACGCTGAGTAGTGCTGCAGGAATTATCAGTAATATCCCGAAAATACCGAACGAATAGTTAGATGGATAAGCTGGTTGATTAACAAAATTAATCAGTTCACTTAATCCTCTATTTGCAATATTATTTGAAAAGAAAGCTAAAATTAAAGTTAAGGCTAAAAAAAGAAACTTCTTATCTTCTGGTATTTCCTTCAATGCCCATGCATTAATTTTACTATTCATATTCCCCCTCCTCTTTTATCTGAAGTATACACTAAAGACCTATTATTTGTAATGACTAATAAAGGTATAATGTATCATTTAATGATTTCTGAAATTATCTCCTAAAACTACTTGCAGGCCTTTTTCGGTTTATAGACCTTGCTCATTCACACTGCATCTTTCGGGTCTTGGATGATCAGTGCTTACTCTTTCTTGATCCATTTAAACCCTTCGTCTTTTGTGATTATGGCTACATCAACAGGGTCGCTGACCATCTCTATAGATTTTGAGAGTTTCTTTTTTAGAATTGCCGCTTTCAGTAAAGATTCGGAGAGATACGCCAGCTCTGTTACCGGTAAAGATTCGACAAAGCCTACAATCGGGTCGCTGAATTTTTTGCGCTCATAGTGAGGCAGTTCTTTCTGATACTGCTGGTGTATTTGCATCAATGCATTTGACAGCTCAGCTGCGATTACACCCGAATCACTCTCTGCCTTAAGATGATCTTTTAACTCGGCTGCCAAGATAGCGGACAACCGATTAACTTCTTTTTTCAAAAATGGTGCGATAGAACTTATCATTTCTTCGCGAATGCCAGTCAAAAAGATTTTTAGCGTGTCTCTTTCTCCAAAAGGGAAGATGGCTCCGGGTGTAGAGTGACTTATGGTTCTGTTTCGAATATGGTATTTAATTTTATTATTAAGTTTTCCATCAATGCTTAGTACGCACATCGTTGGAAAACTTTCATTAGTTCCATACCCGGTGAAAATAACGCCTGATAATTTATTGAAGAACTTTTTGATTAGGGAAACACTTGCCAGGTGAATGATTTTTTCAAGCCATTCAATACGGTAGAGATGAAATTCGAATGTACGAAATACCATTTTCGTTATTTTTTCAGCATATTTTGCAGATAAACCTTCATAATCGCAAGCGGTAAATTCTATTGGAAAATCTTTGTCATCCATTAGTTGAATTTGATTGTCCAGGTAATCTTCTGCGTGTTGTAAATATATTTTTTGGAATTCGCCTTGCGGCAGCAACATATACTCTTCACTATATAAGCGAGTTTTCATAGTAGTTAAATCTTTATAGAGTTTCATTAACAGGGAATACAAGGAGGCTTCTGCATAGACTAGTTCATTTGCTTCAGCCATAAAATCCTGGTATTCATTTTCACCAAGAAACTGCAAGAAGTCTTCTGCATATTCGTTTACTGTATCAAATGGTTCAGATAGCTTGCTTTTGTAGCCCTGTATAAGCGTTTCCCAAGGAGTCTGAAACATCGAGGCGGGGCCATATACCATAACACCGATTGTATGTTCATTCGAAAAACCAAATAACTTGCTTGCTGAATTCTGCCGTTTTTCCCCATTCACTGTAACTGTGCTGTCCGAGGTTAAAGCAATTCCGTCTGTATTCATTACGACTAGTTGTCCGGCCAATCCCGCCCCCCCTTTTTTCAAGAACATCTCTTGTAATATAATTATTACTCATCGCCCATTTCATAATAGGGATCGTTTTGCATAACCCCTTTTTTATAAAGGCTTCGATATTTGTCAACAATGAGCTTTTCAATAAAGCTGCTGTTTGTTTCTTTGCTTTCGTATAACATCATTTCTAAATACCAATTTGCTTTTTCAGACATGTAAACTTTTTTTTGAACCTTATTATTTTCATCCTTTTCATTCCGAATAAGTTCGGGAAAAAAATTACTAAGGACTTTTTTCGATTCAGGATCAGATGTAAATATTTCACTTGCGAATTGAACTGCTAATTCGTAAGAAACTGGTATAATTTTCTTTTCTTCCACATCCATGAGTTCAAATTTCGGATTTAAATCATCACTATTCACATCAATGTAAGTGGGAAACTCATTCTTAATGAAAAAGAAGTAGTTTCCATTTTTTGTTTTATAAAGCTGTTTTAGTTGGTTTACATAAGCTCCTTTTTCATAATGATTTTCGTTTATCTGTTGTTCACAGATTTTTTTAGCCGTTTCTGTGTTATAAACAGCACCATCAATTACTTTTTTCATTTTTCCCTCTCCATTCACTATTGAATTAGCATTCAGTAATAGTACTTAAAAAAAACATTAGATATAAATTAATTTAGTACTATATCTATAATTTAAATATAATATATACTTGGTACTAAGTCAATATATTGTGGGAATTTTATTTTAAAATGCTATCTATTCATAGGGTATGGTGCCGTTCTGGACAGCTATCCTTGCTGATTTTACGGTTTTTTCATCATTTTAACGGGAAATATGATTTTGTGAAATCGAAAAAAGGTAGAATACTGGGTCTTCTGTTCATTCAGGCGATCTTTTTATTATTTAAACTACAAATAAATCTGACAGGCGAAATAGTCTTCCTAGTAGATTTAACATTCTCCAAGTAAGAAAATATCAAGACTCTAATAAGAAAATCATAGAAGAAAGCAAAACCACAAAAATTAAACAAACAGAAACTCTTAATAAATCAGTTGATTCCTTGCGTTTTGCCTTTAAATTTTTTATGAATCTCTTCGCAATAAATCAATCTAGTCTATTTACCTTCAAAATTGATCCTGAAACGCTTTCAATGTTTGACGAACGTTGGCATTGTAATTCGGTGGTTATCACCAAGAAAGTCAACTCTTTCAATTTCATCATCAACACTTAATCCTTTAATACAATTTTGAGTTTTAATAATCCGGTAATGTTATAACCTATTTTAAGTTTCTTTAAGCAATGATAAAAGGATGGTTATCGATACCTATAAATGATACTTATGTAAACATATACAAAAAAGATTGCCCGATTCGATGGACAATCTTTTCTTCATTATTTGGTTATCGTTGTAGCGTAAATCCTGCAGTCGGTTCTTATCCGTGAACATATGATGACTCTAGCCATTTGTATTTTGCTACTCTGTACTTTTTCCTTGCAACATACATCTAACCCTTTTTTTCTCTTGATTCAATTGGTTTCCTTTATAAAAATGATATACTAGATCTCTTATTCTTCTGCGCAGATATGTTCTAGTTTGCTCTTCATTAAGAATTGAAACACTTTGATAATCATTCTGTTTGCTTGTGGTACTACTTAATTTTCTTTTTCCTCGTAGATTTTAATTTCCTCTTAAACCTTCTAATTTTGTAAACAATATCTAGATAACTATTGGAGTATCTTAATTTGTATAAAATGGGATATACATAGAAAATATCAAAAGGCAACCCTATGCTCCTTCTTGTTTTATTAAAAGCATGTAGAACATAATTAAAAAGGTTTCTATTTTGATCAAATAAATCATATTGATTATAACTAAACGCACTCGCTTCATGTCTTATATCTTCTTCGATCCTCCAAATTAAGCTCTCCAATTTAGGATCACATAATTCTATATGATTATCTGCAATTTTTTTTATACTGTTATGTTGGCTTCCTGTAATACCTTCGTAACCATCTAAAGGGTCTACATTCTGAATTAGTATTTTGTAAATTGGGATATAAATTTTTCTTAATGATTCTTCGCTATATTTAGTAATTGCAATCTTTTTATCTTTTAAATGACCAAAAAAATAACCAATCCAACTTACTATTATCGTTGTTATAGCTGCAGTGATAATAGTAATCCATAATTCTGTCAATAAGATTTCCCCCCTACTCAATATTTAATATTCCCTGGAAATGTATTTCTATTTATATCATTCTCATAAGAAGCCCAAATCCACTGGAAATGGCTCGATAAAAGGAGCCCAAACAAGTGCCTTTATACAGCATAATAAAGACGGATAAGGAGAAGGGACTTCTTCAACTCAATTACCTAACCTATGTATTTGAACAACTTCCGTTAATGGATCCGGCTTAAGATTCCGGACTTGAACAGCTTCTACCCTAGTCAGAGACTATTTCAGAAGAGTGTCGCTTACTAAAATATTAATTAGAATATATATATATAAGCGTCAATAATGTCCACCTATCTAACAGGCAGGTATTATTTGACGCTTACAAAACAATCACTTTATAGTCTTCTTTGCAAAAACCGTAGGGATTGTTTCACTAGGTGCAACGATAATCGGCCACCAGAAAGAAGCATCATTCCAACCGTTAACTTTTAATCCAGTTTGCTTTAATAAAATGTAAATTGTCAACTCA